>CAYYIR010000168.1:0-4659 GCA_964471995.1 uncultured Nitrospina sp.
TAAAACTCATGGGTTTTTAAATGGTAGGGAATAGAACCACTTTTAAAAGCATCAAGGATAACCCAGTCATACTGTTCCTGCTGTTTTCTGCTTTTAATGAACATTCTCCCATCTTCTTGAAAAATTCGGTAGCGATTTGATTCCTGAAGAAAAAAATACTTTTTAGAAATTTCAATTACTTTCTCATCAATTTCTACAACATCGATTTTTAATTCAGGGAACCAGTCGCTGAGAAAATTGCTGACCGAACCGCCGCCTAATCCAATCATTAAGAGCCTACGTGGGTTAGGGCAAAAAAGTAAGGAAGACATCAACATATTTGAATAAACCAAGGCCAATTGCTTTTGCTTACGTATATCCACACGACTCTGCAAAAAATAATCGCCGTTACCCTTGAACCAAAGCTCTCGGTATTCTCCATTTCGAATGACATAAATGTCATTATAGGGACTGCATTCCCGAGCAAGGATCTTCATTTTCGGCTCTTTCGCCTTTTTTTCCAAAAAACTAAACATATTTAAACTTTCTTATTTTTTTTCTGAAAAATCTAGTACCTTTACCCCAAAAACCTATTCTTATCTAGGGTTAGTATGATAATATAGGCAACATTAATTATTAGACCCTGCCGAAAGCGGGAAGCTTTTCCACAACAAGGGTTTACGGTCACTCACTGCCTTATAATAAAGGAATCTAGTCAATGCCGCAAAATGTTTTAAAGCATAAAGTAGGTTTAGAGACCCACGGACTTAAAAACTTAAAAAAAATACACTGGAACCTCTCCACTCCCGAACTCTACGAGCACATTATCTCTAAAAAGGAAGGCATATTGTCTCATTTAGGGCCGGTATGCGTAGCTACTGGGGAGCATACTGGACGGTCCCCGAACGATAAGTTTATCGTTAAAGAGCCCTCAAGCCAGGAAAATATTTGGTGGGGAAAAGTAAACCGCCCTTTTTCTGTAGAACAATTTGAAGCCCTCTATTCGCGTGTATTGGCTTATTTACAGGGTAAGGAAGTTTATGTCCAAGATTGTTGCGCTGGCTGCGATCCCAAGCATCAAACCCATATACGTGTTATCACCGAACACGCATGGCACAACTTGTTCGCACGTAATATGTTTATTCAGATTAAGGACATGGCAAAACTGGAAAACCACGACCCAGCATTTACCATTATGCACGTGCCAGATTTTAAGGCTGTTCCGGCCATTGATGGAACCAATTCAGAAGTTTTCGTTATTGTGGATTTTGGTAAACAGTTAGTCCTGATCGGGGGCAGCAGTTACGCCGGGGAAATCAAAAAATCCGTCTTCTCTATTTTGAATTATCTTTTGCCGCAAAAACAATCCGTACTATCCATGCACTGCTCCGCTAATATTGGTAAGAAAGGGGACTCGGCAATATTTTTTGGCCTTTCTGGAACGGGTAAAACCACACTTTCGGCAGATCCGAAAAGAAAGCTGATTGGGGATGACGAACATGGATGGAGTGATCGCGGAGTTTTTAATTTCGAGGGCGGCTGCTACGCAAAAGTAATACGTCTTTCGAAAAAATCAGAACCGGAAATTTTTGAATGCACACGTCGATTCGGAACCCTATTGGAAAACGTTGCCGTAAGTCCACAGGCAAGAAGGCTTGACCTTGATGATTCCAGTCTTACAGAAAACACGCGCGCAAGCTACCCAATCAGCCATATAAACAATGCCGTTCGTGAAGGAATGGGAGCTCATCCAGATAATGTAATCATGCTTACCTGCGATGCCTATGGTGTCATGCCTCCTGTATCCAGGTTAACACCCGAACAAGCCATGTATCATTTTATATCCGGTTACACGGCCAAGGTGGCAGGTACAGAGAAAGGAATGAGCAGGGAGCCCACAGCCATTTTTAGCACCTGTTTTGGTGCCCCCTTCATGTCGCTGCATCCTTCTGTCTATGCGGACATGCTTGGCGAAAAAATTGCAAAACATGAGGTCCGCTGCTGGCTTGTCAATACCGGCTGGACAGGTGGTGCCTATGGCGTTGGAAAAAGAATAGAAATCAAATATACCCGTGCCATGATCAATGCAATTTTAGACGGACAACTTGCTAATGGGGAAACTAAAGAAGACCCTGTTTTCGGGGTCCACATTCCTACTTCGGTCAAGGGGGTACCCAAAGAATACCTGTTCCCCAGAAATACATGGAAAAACCCAGAAACCTATGATGAAAAAGCCAATGAGTTGGCAAACCAATTCATTGAAAATTTCAAGGAATATGAGAGCAACGTCGACAAAAAAATTCTCGATGCAAGCCCAAGGCCTGTCACCAAAAGAGGGAGCACTTCTGGAAAAATTCATGAGTTAAGAAAATAGCGGATTCCAAATTCTGATTTTTTATTTACCCGCTCTTGGAGTCCAGGAGCGGGTATATTTGTTTACTCAATATCTTTTTATTTCACATCTCTAATCTACGTAAAAAATGGAAGCTTCCCCTATTATTGCTTTGACCCAGGGAGATCCTGCAGGAATCGGACCCGAAATTATTGTAAAAGCTTTTCAAGATGAGGCCCTGTCTACGGAAACGAAGGTTCTGGTCATTGGTGATCTTCAAATACTTAAAAAGAAAACAAAACAAATTGCACCTGAAATTCAGGTGCATTCGGTTAATTCACCGAGAGAAGGTTTATATCAACCTGGTACCATAGACATCATTGACCTGAATAACGTTTCTGAAAATCTAAGAATGGGACAAGCCTCCTTGGAAGGTGGTAAAGCTAGTTACGAGGCTATTAACAAGGCGGTTACATTGGCTCTAAAAGATGAAGTAGACGCCATCACCACATGCCCCATCAATAAAAAAAGTTTACATTTGGCAGGCCACCTTTTTCCGGGACATACCGAACTATTGGGGCAACTTACAAATTCAAAAGAGCCTACACTGATGATGGAAAGTAATTCTATGCGGGTGGTTTTAGTGACCACTCACCTTCCATTGGATCAGGTTAAATCCCAAATTTCTAAAGAAAAAGTTTTACAAACCATCCGTACAACTCATGACTGGCTAAAAAAATATGTTACTGAAATTCCTCGGGTTTCCGTAGTAGGACTCAATCCGCATTGTGGAGATGGGGGTATCTTTGGTAAGGAAGAAACAGAGTTTATTCTTCCCGCTTTGAAATTAGCTCAGAAAGAAGGTATCCAGGTGAGCGGCCCTTATCCTGCAGATGCATTGTTTGCAAGAGGAGTATCAGATAAATATGATGCCGTCATCTGTATGTATCACGACCAAGGCATGATTCCTGTTAAAATGAATGGCATGGGAGTCAATATCACTCTGGGTCTGCCTATCCTACGCACCTCTGTTGACCATGGTACGGCATATGATATTGTAGGCGAAAATAAAGCCTCTGCTGAAAACCTGAAATTAGCGTTGAAAACTGCGGGTAGATTGTCGCAATCCACCCTCTCCATGCAATGAGAAAAAGTCCTCTTGGGCAAAACTTTTTAGTCGATTCCGAAATAGCAAAAAGTATCGTCGAACTCGCAGATATAAATACTGAGGACGATGTCGTTGAGATAGGCCCTGGAAAAGCCATACTCACACAGCGATTACTTCCTTTAGCACGATCCTTAACGGCCATAGAACTGGATCCCAAGTTATGCAGGGAACTGGAAAATCGTTTTAAAAATGAAGCCTATTCATTTAGAATCATTGAAGGAGATGCCGCGAAATACGACTACTCTTGCCTGGAGCCAGGGTTCAAGGTTGTATCTAATCTTCCCTATTACGCCGCAACTCATATAATGAAAAAATTGATTCACTTTGGCAACAGAATTCAGTCTATGACTTTGATGATGCAAAAAGAAGTGGTCGACCGACTTACCGCCGAACCAGGGAACAAAGAATATGGTTCCCTATCAGTTTACGTGCAGTATCATTGCCAGGTTGAACGGCTCTTGGAAATACCCAATACTGCTTTTTCACCCAAGCCTAAAATAAACTCTACCCTGTTTTCATTGAAACCTCTACCGCGACCCAAGGTACAAGTGCAAGACCCACAACTATTTTTTAAAATAGTCAATGCAGCATTTTTCCATAAACGAAAAATGCTCAAGAATAATTTGAAAGCCTGGAAAAATATTTTTAAAAACGAACAGGGTCAAACATGTCTTGCCGGCATTGACCTATCAAGACGTGGAGAAACTCTAACCATGTCTGACTTTGCAAACTTGACTAACCACATTCATTCTTTAAATGAATAACTCAATAAATAAACCAGGAAGAATAATCCTCATCGGTGCAGGCCCAGGAGATGTGAGCCTGTTGACCCTGCAAGGAAAAAGCTGGTTACAGAAAGCCGAGGTCATCCTTTACGACCATCTGGTAAATGAAGATCTACTGCGTTTCACACAAAAGGAGACTGAAGTTTTTTATGTCGGGAAAAAAGAAGGGGTGGCCAGCCTAGAACAGGAAAAAATCAACTCGCTGCTGATTAAAAAAGCCCAAGAAGGAAAAGTTGTCGTCCGACTCAAAGGGGGAGACCCATTTATTTTCGGACGCGGTGGCGAGGAGATCCAAGCTGCCAAGAAATCCAACATCCCTTTTCTTGTTGTACCCGGTATCACATCCGTAACCGGGGTCGCGGCTTATGCCGGCATACCATTGACACATCGACACC
>CAYYIR010000169.1:0-4656 GCA_964471995.1 uncultured Nitrospina sp.
ACCACGAAAAATCATTTGTTGTGTCTGCATATAATAAAAATAAAGAATAAGAATCGTTGAAGGTTTATGGTGGATTTTTCCAAGCGTGGTTTGAATGTCTTTTTCCATGCCGTCATATCCTTTTAA
The DNA here is from genome assembly GCA_964471995.1 of uncultured Nitrospina sp. Classification (GTDB taxonomy): domain Bacteria; phylum Nitrospinota; class Nitrospinia; order Nitrospinales; family VA-1; genus UBA8687. The sequence goes on from CAYYIR010000169.1 coordinate 127, forward strand.
AACAATTGTTCCAAAGGTTTGCTTGCAGTAATCATAAGATATTGCACGTAGAATAGTAAAAACAGCTATGATGATTAGCGCTATTTGGAAATCTGGGTATCCAAATATAATTCCCAAAACTACTGCCAAATATGCGAAATATCCGGCAATGCCATCAATAAGGCGACCCCAATCACTGGCTATATTTTTGGTTCTCGCAAGTTGACCATCAACACAATCTAAAATCAGGGTCAACTCAAGCAGTATTCCCCCTACAATACTGGTTTCCCAATTTCCCTGACTAAATGAGTAACCCGACGCAAAACCAACTAGTACAGATAAGTAAGTAACTTGATTTGGGGTGATAAACGTATTTTTTAATACCGAGACCAGTCTTTTCGCAATCGGCTCATGGATGTAAATATTTACTGGTTCCGCTAGATCTTTAAGTACATGTTCTGTTTCTGCAACCATTTTTTATAACCATTTTTCCCGATGATACCAATCGAGAGTATCAGCTAATCCGGCCGTCAGGCTGAATTTAGGGTTAAAGGCGAAATCACAAAAAAATTTTTCTGGTGAAGCCGTCCAAGAACTTTGTCGAATATCTATCATCCTTTGCCGATCAAACAACGCTGGTTTTGAGCTGAATACTGCTAGCAGTTCAAAAATTATCCCTATCGGAGGTAAAACTCCTTCAGGTATTTTCAAAACTCGAGCCGATACCCTCATTTTATCTGTCGCGCTTTTTGTAATGTCCTCCCATGAGTAGAATTCTCCATCTGTTATAAAATAAACTTTGTTTTTTGTTGGAGATTTACTGCAGGCTTTCAGCATGGCCTGAATCAGATCGGCAACATAAATCAGGGAAAGCTTTTTGGGTGTTTCCCCAATTTGTAATGCCCAACCTTTCTTAAGCATTTTAAAAAAATTAAAAAGATTTTCCTCGCGTGGACCGTAGACAACTGGGGGGCGGAGAATTTTAATGGGTAGATTTTCAGAATATTTTAGAGCGATTTCTTCTCCAGCTTTTTTGGATTTTCCGTAATAGGTGATTGGGGTTAAAAACGATTCTTCATCTAACATGACACCGCCTTTACTGGGTCCTGCAGCAGCAAGACTACTTAAATGTATAATTCCCTTGATACGTTCTCCAAATTGGAGGCATTGTTCATATAAAGTTTCGCAAACTCTTGCATTGATATCAAAATATTCCTCACGATTTTTTGATTTAGTAAGACCTGCACAATGAAAAATATAATCTATATTATGCAATTCTGGAATTTTAAAGGATGAATCGCTAAGGTTAACAAAATGTAATTTTACTTCTTTTAATTGAATCCATCTTAAATTGGAGGTTTTGCGGACTATGCAGTGAACTTTACAACCCAATGATAGTAGGCTATCTACCAAGTGACTACCAATAAATCCATTAGCCCCGGTGACCAGGGCTTCAGAACCATTAAAGCAAGAAATTTTTTTCATAGATGCGGTGTCTTTTATAAATTGCTCCCCCTAATTTGAACATAGGTTCCAAAATATCTATATTATCTTCTAGCATCCAGGACATTTCACACCACTTTATACCTTGTTCAATAAAATTTTTATAAATTTCGTAATACATATAAGCATCAATACCGAGTCTGCGAAATTTTTTCTTTATCCCAAGAGTTAATACCCTATAAGTATCAATTTTATTTTTTTTCCAAAGAAACTTTGCCCAACCAAACGGAAAAAGCTTACCGTCAAGCTCAATAAGTACTTGGTTGATGTCTGGTAGAGCTAGAGCAAAACCAACAGGTTCTCCCTTTATCTCTGCGATCAAACAAAATTTCGGATGCACAAATGATTTCATCTCTCTTGCAGAATAGGCAAACTCTTTATGGGTCATGGGAACAGAACCCCAGTTCATATCCCAAGCGGAGTTATAAATATCCCATATAATTTTCAATTCTTTTTCAAATCTTGACATGTTCAATGGGCGCAAATTGAACCGGCATCTTTTTTCCAGTCTTTTTACAGCGTTCTGAAGATATTCTGGAATACCAATAAGATCTAATTTAAAAGAGATCAAATCTTTTGATTTTTCAAACCCCCATTCTAAAAAATGTTTTTCATAGTAATCTGGATTGTAGGGAATACCCAACATTGGGGCAAGGTCAAACCCTTCCACCATCAATCCACATTCGTGGTTAATAGATAAATTCATGGGGCCAATAAGTTTATCGAATCCATTTTTATCACACCATGATTTTGCCTCATCGAATAGCAATTGTGACACATTTTTATCATCAACACTTTCGAACATTCCAATAATGCCTGTATTTTGGGAATATCTTTCCTGATACATGTGATCATGAACTAACGCAATACGGCCCAAAGGATTGCCTTTTGGATCCTCTGCGAGCAAAAGCTTGACCTCAGCTCGTTCAAAGAAAGGATTGATTTTCGGATTGAGAAACTTTTTACGTTCAGAAACCAGAGGAGGAACCCAACAGGGATAATTTTTATATATCTCCCAGGGCAAACGGATAAAGCGATCTAGTTCGGTGGAACTTTTTGCCTCGACTATTTTGAGGCTCATTATTTTTTAGAAATTATACCCAGTTTTGTGCCGAGCTTCTTGAAGGATTCAAGAACTTTTTTAAGATCTTTCTGTGTGTGTGCTGAAGTATAGCTGGTCCGAATCATCGCATTAAGAGGAGGGACAACAGGAGAAACTGCAACTCCTGCAAATATACCTTCATCAAAAAGTAGACGGTTTAGATAAAGGGTTAAGGCTTCTTCACCTATTTTAATTGGAACTATTGGGATTGAATTGTTGTTTACCTGAAATCCCATATCAAAAAACCCTCTTTTGATATAGGCTGTATTATCTCGCAAACGATTCATTCGCTCGGGTTCATTTATCATTATATCCAAACCTGCTGTTACTCCTGCAACCGACGCTGGAGGTAAAGCAGCTGTAAAAATAAATGCAGAAGCTTTATGCCTAATATATTCAGTAACCTTTGATTTAGAAGAGATAAAACCACCAATGGAACCTAGACTTTTTGAAAAAGTTCCCATATATAAGTCGATTTCATCTTCAAGGTTAAAATAATTGGCAACGCCCTTTCCCTGTTCCCCCATAACCCCCAAGCCGTGGGCTTCATCAATCATTACGGTGGCCCCATAATCTTTGGCCAGTTTTACAATGGCAGGCAGGTTTGCTATATCACCGCTCATACTAAAAACTGTATCGGTAAAAATTATTTTACCTTCTACATCTGCATGTTTTTTCAAACAATACTCAAGGTGGTCCATATCGTTATGCTGATATCGAAGTGTTTTTCCAGGAGCAACAGCACACCCTTCATAGATACTTGCATGGTTTTCGCGGTCGGAAAATGCAACATCTTTTCTTCCGAGGAGACATGAAATTGTTCCTTGGTTGGCCTGGAAGCCTGTAGACATCACGATTGTATCTTCGCGATTTAAAAAAGAAGATATCTCATGTTCCAGGTTTTTGTGTAGGTTAAAAGTTCCATTTAAGAAACGGCTTCCGGTGCAGCCAATTCCAAACTTTTCAAGGGCTACTCTAGCTGCTTCAATGACGCGAGGTTCTTGTGCCAGACCTAGATAGTTATTTGTTGAAACTGAGATAGCTTCTTTTCCATTAATAACAACCTTGCTACCATCAATCTCCTCAATTTCTCTAAAATATGGATAAATTCCCAGCTCTTTAGCTTGATCAGGCGCTAGATATCCAAAACATTTGGCAAGGATTCCTTTTTCTTTACTACTCGGCGGCCTTAGGTGAGAATTTTCAAAATCAAATTTCTCTTTTAATAACGAAACAATCTTGTTTCTTTTTAAATGAGCTGGGCTTATATCCTGATTTTCAAATTCATTAAGCAGTGAAAAAGGTTTTGTCATATTTTAGACCTTTATTTTATTAGCAAAGTAAATTCTATTTACTAGCGTGTTTCCATAGTTGGAAAATAGCGGACCACAATCCGGAATAAATCGTTTGTCCATATAGGGAGTTCTGCCCCAGGTTTTCCAATAAGCGCTTATGTGCCTTCCCCAGTGCATGATATGGAAGATCGGGAAAAAGATGATGAGTTGCATGGAATCGAAGGCCCACAGGAGCCCACAAAGGTGTTATCCATCGGTTGCCCGGGTTATTGATTGAATCCAACATTTGATCAGTAAAGCTCAACTCATCTTCGTCTGCATTTATATAACGGTGAGCGGCCAAAGTACGAATCGAATTGACCAAAAACACCGAAGCCACTAAACAGTACCACATGAATAAGGCCTTTGCAGGGAAAATGTCAAAATTTATCAGGCCCATAAAGCTTGATCCATAAATGCAAGCTAAAAACTCTTGAATTCTCCAACCTTTAGTTTGGGCTAACGAGGGCTTCGGACGTTGGTAGTTCAGGTCAATATTTAAGGAAGATATTTTTTGTATTACAAACCCTCTCAACCCCGAGTGCAAATATGATAGGGGTGTTAATACAACAAAACGGAAGAAAAAAATGAGTGGGATCAAAAAAGAAAAAA
>CAYYIR010000170.1:0-4617 GCA_964471995.1 uncultured Nitrospina sp.
TCCCCATCGATGCTGCAGCTGGAGGTAAAAATGCCTCCGGGCCAGCTTTGACCTCATAATGGCTCATGCTAATAATCCTTAATAAATAAAGTTTTATGTGAAAAAAGAGACAATAATAAACCAGGCCTAAAATGTTGTCAAACCTTAATAATTAAAATATTTAACTCTTTTTCAACCTTCCTTTTGTGTAGTTTATACCTATTTAACGGTTTTAACCTACCGATTCTTGCGTTTTACCTTTTTAACAGCTAAAAAATAAGCTCACGCAGCTAAGCCAATACCCATAACACCTTAATTATCAATATCTAAAAAGAAAACTACTTAACAAACCCTACATATCCTTTAACACCAAGAAATAAGAGATAACTTAAGTATTTTCTTTTCCTCGCCCAGTTAAATTTTTGCCCTCAGTTCTTCTAGCAATGCCAAATGTTTTTTTTCCTCTACCACCAAATGTGCAAAAATAGATTTAACATCTAGTTTCTTTTCATTAAAAAGCAAATTATTTAATACCTTAATCGAGCGCTTTTCGCACTCAATTCCATATTCCAAAGCCTCTAAATCGTTTGTAAATTTGTTTACCAAATTGTTTTCAGAAGCTGGAAAAATTTTATCTGTTAATTCGTCTTTTATGTATAAATCGACTTTCCTTCTGGTTTTTCCCTTTCCAGAAATGGCAGGTTTCAAAAATTGAAGTTTGGTTTGTAAAATATGAATATGCTCTCTTTCTTCCTCTGTCAAACGCAAAAAAATGTCTTTGACTCTAGGTTCCGAAACATTTTTTGCTGCCTTTTCATAAAAACCAAGTCCCTCTTTTTCAATAAATAAACTAATTTCAATCGCATCAATACATTGAAAAGACATGGTGCTGGAATCATTTGCCGATCCCGATTCTTTAGTGATCACTTTATCCATAATGCTCTCCGCAAATTAAGGGGTTTTAAAAAGGGTCAAGCCAAAATGGTTCGGTTAATCTACCATATAATTTCACATGCCCATCAGTAGAATTTTGAAAAAACGACGAAATTCAAATTTCTTCAATAAAATTAATATGTTATAGTACACCTCGCAAGTATTCGGATCGTTGCCTTACGCAGATACCTGACACCGGATTCTAATTAAAATCAATAAAATTTAAGGTTGCGTGATTTTTCAGAAAAAACTCCCCCATTACCACCGAGCATGGTCCAGAGAAAATAAAATATGAAATCCGTTGAAATTTTTACAGACGGTGGATGCAAGGGAAATCCTGGCCCAGGAGGATATGGTTGTATCATAAGAAATAGCGGCGAAGTTTTGGAACTAAAAGGTTCAAATCCAAATACCACTAATAATATTATGGAAATGACAGCGGCTATCGTTGCCTTGAGGAAACTAAGCCAACCCTATCAGGTAACCCTGACTACCGATTCTCAGTATCTGGTTAAGGGTATGACAGAGTGGATTCATGGCTGGATAAAAAAAGGATGGCTGACGGCCTCACGCCAACCTGTAAAGAATAAAGAACTATGGCAGGAACTTCATAAACTGAATCAAAAACATGAAATCACCTGGGTATGGGTCAGAGGCCATGACGGCCATCCTGAAAACGAACGTTGCGACCAATTGGCAAACGAAGCCATGGCTGATATTTAACGCAACCTTTCTGAATCAATAATCAGGAATAAATTTAATTTCAAAAGGGGGTGGCTGTGTTCTTGATCCCAAGAAAATTTAATTCTCCTTACAAATTTTATCAGTTAATTCCGCAAATCTTACTTTTAGGATTGTACTTCCTAATTGCATCTTGCTCCACCGATGGCCCCAAACGAACCACCGACATCTATCAGGAGAAGCCTTATAAGTATGGGCAAAAACGAGATAACAAATTCGACTACCGAAAAAACAGACTTAAAACCGAAAAAAAACCTACACCATTTTTAAAAGACCCACCCATACACTCCGTTGGAGATTTAAAAGGTTTTGCAGATGATATGGATTCCGCATCATTGAAGCGTGTGATCAATAATCAGTTGGCAGTAATGTTTGAGCAGGATGAGGCTTCGCCGGTGCGGCTTGGGGATTTCACTGTAACTCGTGGTCGGCTCGTAGAAACCTTACAAGCATTTCAAAAGCTTTTACAAAAAAAACTCCCACAGGAAGAGTTTAATAAAAAAGTTTCCGAAGAGTTCTTGCTGTACCGCGTAGGAAAAGGCCAAAGCAAAAAAATTTTATTTACCGGTTATTATCGCCCTGTCATTCCTGCCAGCCCAATTCCAACACCCCGATACCGTTTTCCAATTTATCAAATGCCAGGAAAAGATTTCCAAATGGTGAAAAAGCAATCAGGCATTCGTTTGGTAGGTTCCAATTCCGGGATAACAAAGATTCGTAAAATCCATTCAGGAAAAAATTGGAGAAGTTTAACGCGTGAAGAAATAGATACCAAAGGAGTCCTGAATAAGCATGGACTAGAAGTTGCCTGGTTAGAAAACGAACTCGAACGTTATTTCCTGCATATTCAAGGTTCAGGAGTTTTAGAGTACCCTGATGGGAAGCGTCAGAGCGTCCGCTACCAAGGTTCCAATAAATATTCCTATAACGGTATTGGAAAACTAATGATCCGTGATGGCGTTATCACCACCAGTGAGGGCTCCATGCAAGGAATCAAAAAGTATTTTGCTAAAAATCCACAGAACATTTCCAAATACCTAAATCAGAATAAACGTTATATCTTTTTTATGCTTAGTGATGTAGGTGCTATCGGTTCAGGGGGCGGAGAACTGGTAGGGGGAAGGTCCATTGCTACAGACAAATCAATCTATCCGGCTGGTGGTTTGGTTTTTATCAAAGTAAGGCAACCAGTGCTAGATGCAAATTACAAAATTAAAGCGTGGAAACCAATTTCCCGGTTTGTAATTGATCAGGACACCGGAAGTGCTATTCGCGGAAAAGCACGAGCTGATCTCTATTTTGGGACAGGTAAGGAGGCAGGAGCTAAAGCCGGTCGCTACCATGAAAAGGGAGAGGTCTATTACCTCATTAAGAAAAGCTGATTAAGCCTCATTGAACAAGGACACAAGACGATTGTCAATAAAATCCATTCTTTCATCTGAAACCATAAGCTGTTCTTTTTCAGGATCTCCCTTCACCGAGGAGTAATCGAGATTGGCAGGGTTTCTTTTGATCATACAGGCGAAAGTAATGGTCTCTGGTTTTTCTTCCACTTCCAGATAATCGACTGCTCGAATAAATGAATGCCCCGTAGTCACGATATCATCCACAATCAGCCAATGCATATCTGCAGAATAAGCAGGTGCTTGGTTTTGCGCATAGTCCAATCTTTTTTTTGGCATAATGTGAAAAGGCAAATTCATCAGTTTGGAAAGTTGATGACCAATACGAATGCCTTGTGTCTCGCAGCCAACTACCACATCGAATTTGCCATTTTGTTTTTGCCTATCTAAAAGCTTTTTAAGCAAGACCTCACAATAAGCCTCATTCATTGCATCCGACAGGTCTCCATATTCATAGGTATAAGACGATTTAACGCCTGAACTGAGAGTAAAATCTCCCTTATGGATTATTTTTGAAAACACTTTCAAAAACTCCTATATAGTTAAATTTTTTTATCTAATATATCTGCAGTTTTTTTATTTTTCAGGCCAACCGTATTTTCCAACCAATGGAACAAATTTACAATCGCAAATTTCTTTTTTGATAACGTGGTCACCCTTTTTTGTCAAAACCATCAGTTTTTGTTTTTGCTCATCCCCTGTCGGTGCTACCAACCTTCCGCCTTCTCCCAATTGCTTGATTAAAGCTTCGGGAATTTCTTTTGCAGATGCGGTGACCATGATTGCATTAAATGGTGCCTGATCAGGCCAACCATACGTACCATCAAACATTTTAAAAACAATATTGGCATATCCCAGGCCCTCGAGAATATTCTGGGCTTTGCGAGACAAAACATTGATCCTTTCAATGGTAAAAACTTGCGTAGCTAGCTCGGCCATTACGGCTGTCTGATAACCCGATCCTGTACCTATTTCCAATACCCGCTCATCGCCTTTTAGACTCAAAGCCTCCGTCATGGCTGCCACTATATAGGGCTGAGAAATGGTTTGGTTCTCACCAATAGGTAATGGCGTGTCGCCATAAGCACGATGTTGAAGTGAATCCAAAGCAAATAAATGACGCGGCACCCTATTCATCACTTCTAGCAGACGCAAATCTCTTATACCGCGGTCGCCCAATTGCTCCTCCACCATTCTGCGGCGCTGTCCTGCATGCAAATGGATCGCTTCAGGGTTCACTCGGTTCATAGATAGTAAATAATTGTTTAAATATTATGAGCGGTTCGCTCTTTGAAATTCAATTTATAGGATGGATATTGTCCAAATCTTCAATTTCCCGTCCGGACACCTGCAATGAAACATAGTCATGATCGGGCAAAGCGCCCAGCATTTTAGGGTTTTGATAAAAAACCCATTCCCAACCATCCTTCCGCTCATCATATTTCAAAAGATATATATTATCGTCGTCGGCTTTAATTTTAAAATATCTAGACCCTTCTCCGTACCACCGGTCCAAAATTTCCTCTACTTTGTAACGACTGTTACTTAGAAAGAAGGCCAC
>CAYYIR010000171.1:0-4561 GCA_964471995.1 uncultured Nitrospina sp.
CCAAATATCCCAAAACTTTTACAGGCTGAAAATGTTCGTCTGAAATCAACCGATGTTGGAATTGACCCTTATGAAACAAGCAACGGACTGAAAGTGGCTTCACTTGGTTTTTTGATTGAAGATCCGAATATGCACATTGCTTGGCGTGACGCAGTTAAATATGATTTCATCATTGAGCTTTTGGGTAATATTAATTGGGGACCGCTAGATTATCTCCTGTTTGATTTACCACCAGGAACAGGTAATGAACAGATTACTATAATAGATTTTATTGGAGAGGTGGATGGAGCAGTCGTTGTTACAACTCCGCAAGACCTTGCAATCCTTGATGCACGAAAAATGATCTCATTTTCAAGAGATAGTAATGTTCCGATTGTGGGTGTAATTGAAAACATGAGCACAATGAGTTGCCCACATTGCGAAAAAGATATTGATGTTTTTAAAAAAGGTGGTGGGCAAAAGCTGGCTGAAGAATTGGTGCTCCCATATTTAGGAAGCATCCCTCTTGATGGTAATATAGTTGCCAACTCTGACAGTGGGCAGCCGGTTGTGCTTTCTCGGCCAGATTCTGTTGCATCAAAGGCCTTTATGACACTTGCTGAAAATTGTCATAAATTTTTGAATCCAGAAGAAGCTTTTAAAAAATAAACTTACCAAATTAATCTTTGCCTATACAAGTTGTAACTTTTACGAGATATTAACCTACGGAATACGCCTTGTTAAATAACTTTAATTAACAATAACAAAGAATTGCGTTTTGGGTAAATACTGGGAGATAATACAGAAATATTAGTTGAGATTGATTTTGAATCTGGGTTGCTGTCTTAATAGTCTTTCCTCGAATTAGAGCTTCTCCTCATAAAGGTTTAGTGTGCTGAATAAGTCCAAAAAATATATGTCAGGTTTAAAAACCATTTTTATTCTTCTGTTGCTTTTTCCTGCATTATCATTTTCCGATCCAGTCACACCTTCTTTTTATTCTAATAATCCTATCGTAGCAGAAGTGGATGGTACCCCTGTCCATCTAGATGATTTAAAACACGCCCGAATTCAGGAAGCACTGGTGCGACTTTATCAAATGAAAAACCGCGCCTTGAAAGAAAGAGTGCTAGAAAAGCTTTCCCAAAAACACCCTGAATTAGCAGCCGGAGCAAGACCAAAGATATCTAATGCTGAAATAAAAAAGTTTTATGATAATACGCCAGGAATTAAAGACCTTGGAAGTTTGCAGCAGATGAGGAGTGAAATTCAAGATTATCTGAGTAACAGTTACCGGAATATATATATTGAAGAGCAATTTCAGCATGCAGTTGAAAAAGGTTGGGTGAAAATTTATCTTACTCCCCCTAACGATTTTCATCTTAAGGCAGGAGTAGGTACAGCTATGTTATGGTCTGCTGAAAATAAATTAGCACGTGTGTTTGTTTTAGAGTATTCAGATTTTCAATGTCCCTTCTGTAAAAGAGTTCAAAGTACATTGCAGAAAGTGCGTAAAAAATATCCTCAAAAAGTTCAATTTGGTTACCGACATTTCCCTTTACCTTTCCATAAAGAGGCAAAGGTTTTTGCGCAGGCAGTTGAATGCGCTAGAGACGAAGGTAAGTTTTGGGAACTTCAAGCTTGGTTGTTTAAAAATCTGGGGCAAACATATAGTGATGGGCAGGTTTTGAAGGGGGCTCGTATTTCAGGAATTAAGAATATTGATGACTTTAAACTCTGCTTAAAAAAAGGTAAATACTCACAACGAGTAGAAAAAGATATCCGCGATGGATTAGAAATTGGTATACAAGGTACTCCTACTTTTGTAGTCGGTTCTTTTGACCAAGATTCAGGAATGGTTTCTGGTGAAATGTTTTCGGGAGCCGTTTCAGAAGAAAAATTTGTAAAAACTATAGAGAAATACCTCGCCATGGCCGGAACGGAAGCCAAACTCAATCCATAGTTTTCTTATATTCGCTTTCTCTACATTATGAAAAGAATTTTCTTAATTCTGTTTTTTCTGTTTTTATTTCCTTTTCCAGTAATTGCGGAATCCCCATTTGTTAATTTAAAGGGCTCTAACTTATTTCTTCCCCCAATAAAATTAAAGGTATTGACAAATAGGACTATTATTTCTCAGGGGCAGGAATTTAAATTGCATTTGTCCATTTTAATTAAAGAGGGGTGGCATATTTACGCACTAAAACCTCTCCATGGAAGCGAATCTTTGACTACCCAAATTTTAATGGATCAAAATAACTTTCTAGAACAGGGTGGCTGGATAGGGCCAGATCCTATTTTAATTAACGATGGAGCCTTGGGGAAATTAGTCAAAGGGTATAAGGGCCATATAGAACTTTCAAAAACTTATCTTGTTCCTGTTAGTTTAACACCTCATGTGCATTCCTTAAGTGGCAATATCTTATTTCGTGCTTGTGATAACCAAACCTGCACCCTGCCTCGGAAATTCCCATTCCATACTAAAATCGAAGTAGTCGAAAATTAGGCAGGAAATATCTCTTATGGTAATTCTCCAAGGCTTAAAAGCTAGTTTGATGATATAGTTGTAATATTTCTTTAAATTATTGTTTTGTAAAGATGAAGATAAATCAACATACAAATCTGATAAAAGATTTGATGCATTTTCCAGTTGTTTCTGTGGGTGTCGAGGATTCGATTCGTGCGGTGGAGTCTGTTTTTAAACTTTACAGCATGAATATCTTGCCTGTATTGGCCAAAGAAGAACCAGTAGGTTTAATCACCCGAAACATTGTGGAGAAAGCTATCCATCATAAATTAGAAGAGGACTCTGTTGAGGAATTAATGATTCGTAGGTTTTCAGTTATTAAATCTGATGAGTTCTCAAGCTCGGTTATTCCAATTGTTATTAAAGAGGGGCAAAAGTTGATTCCAGTTGTGGACCAAGCAAATAAAATTGTGGGTGTACTTAGCCGAGACGATATTTTTCGGGTAATAAAGGCTATTGAATCCGGAAAAAGAAATCGATTTCTGGGTCAAGTTGATGACCAAAAGGATATAGAAAGTTTGCTGAAAAAAAGATTAGGGCAGGAGCTATTAAGCCTATTAGAGAGAATTTCACAAGCTGCTGAAAATTTTGGAGTATCTGTTTACATGGTTGGTGGCTTTGTACGAGACTTGCTGTTAAATGTTTCCAATAAAGATATTGATATCGTTGTTGAGGGAGATGGAATTGAATTCGCATCCGTTCTTGTGGATGAATTAGGAGGCAAGGTCAAATCGTATCAAAAATTCGGCACCTCCGTAGTTATTTTACCAGATGAAAATAGAATTGATGTGGCAACTGCGCGATTAGAACATTATGATCATCCAGCCGCCCTACCTACGATAAAACAAAGCTCTGTTAAGGATGATTTGTTCAGAAGAGATTTTACAATTAATAGCATTGCGGTGAAGTTAAATGGAGATGGGGCCTTTTCTTTGATGGATTTATTTAATGGTGAAAGGGATCTCAAGAACAGGGAAATCAATGTTTTGCATAATTTGAGTTTTATTGAAGATCCTTGTAGATTGTTTCGGTCGGTAAGATTTGAGCAGCGTTTTGGATTTAAGATTAGTAAGCAAACCGAAGTTCTTATGAAGGTTGCTATCAAGAAAAAACTGGTAGATTTTTTAAGCGGAACGCGCCTTTTAAACGAAATAATATTAATCTTGAAGGAGAAACATCCCCTCAGCTATATTTTAAGAATGCAGGAACTTGCTCTTTTGCGACTCGTTTCACCTCAAATGATTTTAAGTCCGGCCGATATAGTGGCACTAGAAAAAATTGAAGCATTAGTTGCCTGGGCAGAAACTATTTCTCTGCCAGATGAACCTGAAATTTGGTATGTGTACTTTCTAGGCCTTTTTTATTCCTTAAAGGAAGATTCTTTTTCTCAAACTATTGATAGATTGCAAGTGCCGACTAGATTAAAAAAATCATTAAAACAAGATAGAATTGCCTGTAAAGAGGGGCTGGCACATCTTAAAAATGATATGGATTGGAAGCCAGAGAAGATTTACAACCTTTTTTCTAATTTTTCTATGGAAGCCATAATATATTTTCTGGCAATTGCAGCTACAGATCGTGTTACTCAGTATGCAAATATTTATTTTACCCAATACTATAGACGCGCAAAACTCTCGTTGACGGGGGATGATTTGCTGGAAATGGGAATGGAACCTGGACCTCTTTTCCAATCTGTTTTTAAGGCCCTTCGCGAAGCACATATAAAAGGGGAAATAGAGACTAGAGAAGAAGAAGTGGCCTTAGTAAGAAAGCAATTCTTGTAATAGTAGAGTTTTTATATGTGATACAATTCAGATTAATATTTTTATTTTAGGAATGGGATATTGTCGTGGCAAGTGTTGAATACCTTATAAAGCAATTTTTGACTCCAGATAAAAAAAATTTAGATTTGAGTAATCAAAATATTGGAGATAAAGGCGCAATCACTCTTTCTAAATCCAAGAGTATCAAGCGTATAAAAAAGCTCATGCTCCCTAATAACAACATTAGTGATGAAGGAATCATTGCTATTGTTAATTCTGAAAACTTCAAAAA
>CAYYIR010000172.1:0-4552 GCA_964471995.1 uncultured Nitrospina sp.
GATAAAATACGGTCTCTAATCTCTCTGGAAAAACTTCCGCTTCCATGGATTAATGGGAGAATATGAATATTGTTACTGAGCTTTAAAACTTCATTCATAGCAATAACTATTTATCGCTGTCGGGATGTAAGGGATTATCGTCACTAAAAAAGAAGTCACCTAATCCCATAGGAATATGCTGATCATGCAAGGATCTCTGATTTTTTGCAGCCAAACTATCTAGATCTAGAGCCTCTTCGCCTAAAACTTTGCTGATGGACTCTTTCCACACTTGATCTTTAGAGATAGGATGATCAGTTTTCTGACTCAGGCGCTTTAGGGCGTATTGCAATATATGTATTCCATCTCTAGGGGAGAACTCTAAATCCAATTGATGAGATTTTTGTAAAAAATCTACCGTCATTTTTAATAATTCTTCTTCTGAAAACGGAAGATGATAGCGCAGAATTTCTAACTCATCCTCATAACTGGGCATATTCATCTGCAATGTTGGTTGGAGTCTGGAAAGAATATAATCAGGTATCTCAAAGGTAGATTCGTCATTATTCATAGTGACGCATGCACGAAAATCTTTATGGGCATGAATCTGAATACCGGCGATAATGGATTCCACATATCTACGGTGATCCAGCAAGGGTGCAAGAGAAGCCCAGCTTTTTTCGTTCATCCTGTTACCCTCGTCAAGTATGCATATGCCACCAGTTATCATGGCGCATACCAAAGGTGATGCGTGATATGAAATGGTTCCTTTTTCTGAAAGAACGGGAGTTACTAATAAATCCTCGGGTCTTGTATCGCTTGTACATTGAAAGATATACAAGGGTTGTTTGCATTGTTTGGCTGCTACCATTGCCAATGTCGTTTTTCCGGTTCCAGGCATTCCTGTAATTCTAGGAGAAAGAGGGTGGTCTTTTTCGGACACTACCAACCAGCAGGCATGAATTTGTTTTAATACTTCATCTTGGCCAATCCATGCAGGTTCAGTTGTATCTGGTTTGCTTAGATTCAATGTGACGCCATCTATTATCTTTGTTTGTTTTGAGGAGTTATCGTTATTCAATATTTTTTCCTTAAAGGATATTAATTTTTGATTTTGAAAGAATACTTATTGATAAAGGTTTCTGTCAAGTGAAGGACTTATACTTTGATTTTGTTGCATTATGCCCCTAAATTTCAAAGAAATCGATTGTAATGTTATAATAAGAAATTCTAATTAAAGGGAAAAAATTATAGTGGAAGATCTATTTTTAATATTAGCGGTGATATTTGCAGTAGCGATGATAATACTAATGATTAAATATGCCAAATTTATTCATTCACAACCGAAGTTGGATGCAGAAAGAAAGAAAATGAGTGAAGTAGAACCTGACAGTCATGAGAACAAATCTATTGACAATCAATAGATATTTGATGGCTATCAAATGATAAGAAAAACTAACAAAGAAAGTATAGCCCCATATTTAATTGATGCATCGAATTATCCTAGAGGTAATGCAGAAGAAGTCCTTATTCCTGAAACTGTGGACGAACTTATCGATTTTTTAAAAAAGGACTCTCGATTCATAACAGTTGCAGGTGCAGGGACAGGATTAACGGCATCAAGAATCCCATCTGAAGGTGTTGTTATTTCATTAGAAAACTTTAATGAAATAGAATCCGTTATCAATAATGAGATATGGGTAGGCCCCGCTGCAACATTATTACAATTGCAAGAATATTTAAAACATACCACATGGTTTTATCCCCCCAATCCCACAGAATGGAATGCTTCTATTGGTGGAACTTTAGCTACTAATGCTTCGGGGTCCAGGAGTTATAAGTTTGGTGTTACCCGCGATTTTGTTAATGCGATTGACTGTGTACTGGTTGATGGAAGAAGAGTTTTAATAGAGCGTGGCCAAAAAATATCAAAACCACTTCTTATGAATGATGGTAGTGAGATTACTTTTCCGGAAATAATTTATAAAAGTCCAAAATGTAAAAATACAGCAGGCTATTTTGTCAAACCAGAAATGGATTGGCTTGATTTATTCATTGGTTCTGAGGGTACTCTAGCAATATTTGTTAGGGTGGGCTTAAGATTAATAAAAAAACCAGATGAATTTTTAAGTGGTGTATTATTTTTTGAGGAAGAGAAACATTGTTGGGAACTTACAAGAAAAATAAAGTCTAATTCTTTAGTTTTACCCTGTTCGCTAGAATATTTTGATCGGTATTCGTTAGTAATGTTAAAGCGGAAATATCCAAATATCCCTATGCATGCTAAAGCGGCACTATTTTTTGAAGAAGATGTTATTGATAAAAAAAATTATAATCTCATGTTGGAAAATTGGATAAAGTTTTTAACAGATAAAAATATTCTTTTGGATGACTCTTGGTTTGCCCATGACGAGAAGGATGTGCTTGCATTTCACGAATTCAGGCATCAAATACCAATTCTTGTGAATGAGAAAAATGCCAAAGATAATAGGGAGAAAATTGGAACAGATATGGCCGTCTCTGATAATTATTTTGATGAGATGATGAGATATTATGAGAAAACGCTTTCTGATACAGGCCTTCCTTATGTTATTTTTGGGCATATCGGCGATAATCATTTGCATATTAATTTGCTTCCCGGCCCCTCTCAAAAAAACCTTGCGTTAGCTATATATGATGAAATTGCCAAGAAGATTTTTTCATGGAATGGCACTGTATCTGCTGAGCATGGTATAGGTAAGAAAAAAAAAGAATATCTTTTTCAAATGGTAGGAAAAAGTAATATGGAAGATTTAAAAAAAATTAAGAATACTCTTGACCCTCAAAACAGACTTGGTGCAGGTAATATTTTTTAAAGGTCTGGAATCTTCTAAGCGGTTGACAGCTTTATGCCAGAAGGAGTATCCTTTTCAATGTTTTTGTCTAAGCAGTTGGGTTAATTCATGCTATTTGGCAAATTGAGGTTTTGAATTATGTTGGATTCATTTAAAAGCCTGGTATTAAACTACTCCTATGAGCCTTTGCAGTTTTGTAGTGCAAGGCACGCCCTAATTATGGTGTTTGGGGGGAGAGCTGAAGAACTCGACAACTCTGATTATCGTGTTAGGACTCCATCATCTAGTTTCGCTATTCCTACCGTAATTCGTGTTTTAAAGATGGTCCAAAGAAATCGTAAAAATGGTATAGCCTTCAGCAAGAAAAATATTTTAAGGCGAGATAATTATACCTGTCAATATTGCGGGAAATCCAATCAACCTTTGACTGTAGATCATATTATGCCAAAGTCCAGAGGGGGTAAAACTAATTGGACTAATGTTGTTGTGGCTTGCAAAAGTTGTAATTTGAAAAAAGGAAATCGCACTCCATTAGAGATAGATATGAAGCTTAAAAAAAAGCCCATCAAACCCGATTTTCAGTTCGTCCCTTTTGTAATACCTCCTGGTCCGGAATCGCATATTGAAATCTGGCAAAAATACCTTCCTGAAAAAATGCTGGCACAATCTTCGAGTTTTTAACAAACCCCCAGTGGTTATGATAAGGTTGTAGATATTTAAAGATATTGCATTCTAGCCAAGTCGAAAAAATGGAACCGAAATCACTTATACAGATTATATCTGAGCAGGAGTTTTTGAATATAGTTCAGGAACCAAGCCAACTGTTTTTTACAGCGAGTATCGACTTTGCAAATATCGTGGAAGCTGAAAGTGAGGTTTCCCGGAAAATGTATTCCAGGTTAATGCAAGAGTCTGAATATCTTGAAAGTGTTCTTGATGAACATGGCGCCCGAGAGAATAAGGCCTGGTCTTTTTTTTCTGAGTATGTAGCTTGTATTAGAAATCTGGCAATCGCAGCTTTTTATATTAAACATATTTTGGATCGTTATCCTTATTACAAGCTTAAGGAGTCAATAGAAATTAAGGATGAATTTCATACTGCAGCTACACGGGCATTAAAATTTATAAATAGATCGATTTTAAATTTAAAAGACGAGGTCATCCGGACGGGAAAACTAAATGGTTTGGAAATTATATCAGATAAGGGGTCCGACGATGAATTTTTTAAAATTGAATCCAATAAAAGACTTCCAAAAAATATATTGGATGACGAGGTAAAGGAAGAGCGAGAACGGGCAATTGATCTCTGCCAAAAATATAGAAAGATTGCAAAAATGATTAATGATGCAAAAATTGATAAATCAGATGATGCGGAAAACTTTCGCACCTTAATCCCGGCTAAATTGGATGAAAAAATTGTTCGTATGTATAAGGAGCATATTCATAGCGTTCAGTCTGAGTATGACACTTATGTAAAAAATACTTCTCTTGAAAAGGATAATAAAGATTTAGGAAATTTTCGAGGATACGTTTCTATGCCACTGCACCTATTGGAAGTAGTACTTTGGCTTTGTCATTTTTATGAGAGGCATGAAGATGATATCCGGCACGGAGAATGTAAACAGAATATTTCTCGAATGGTTAATAAAGATGAACTATTAGGGCATATTGTTAATTTTGGTTTTCATTTCAGCAAACACTTTTTGCGTGAGGGGGATAAAATCGCAATTGCTATTTTG
>CAYYIR010000173.1:0-4511 GCA_964471995.1 uncultured Nitrospina sp.
CCAGATACACTTGATCGACTAAGTAATGCAGGCTTCGATTGGCGCGCTCGGGATCGGGGATGAAAAATTGCGATAGCAAGATGCCACTGATTACCAGAACCCCAAAGGAAGAAAGGGTCATTCCTCCTAGGGAATATTTTATGGAGTTTGCATGTTCGGGGATATCGTATTCGAGGAGATGCAGGCCTAATCGGTCTTCCAATATTTTTGTAAGTCCGCTGGCCATGCTTTTATTCTCCTGGTCTTATGAAAGTAAGCCCTGCAAAAATAAAACCTGCGAAAACAGTAATACCTAATGCCGTAGCATAGCCTTTACTTGATGTTTCTATAGCTTTATGTTTTGCCGATTCCACTTTGGGCATACTGTGGTCATCCTTCTCATTGTGGCTGCCCTCCATATTCATTGAGTCATTTTTTTCGGGCTCAATTTCTCCTGGCATAAATAGGTCGCGGGGCGAAAACATTTCAGAGTTTTTAAATGGATCTGACTCCTTTTCTTCTGTTGTATACATCGAATCAGCTGGTTCCTCAAGAGCTGGAATTGGAGCTGGTTCCTTTTTATGGCCCCCATGAGCAAATGCGTTTTGGGCTATAAAAGCAAAGATAGATAAGGTAAGAATGATGAAAAATTGTTTCATGATCCCATCACCAGTTGAGTGAAAGCTTCTATTGTTTCATCGTTGGCCCAGTCCCTAGGGCCAACGGCTTTATGCCGAATCAATCCTTCTCGACCAACGATAAATGTTTCTGGAACCCCTGTAGTTTTATAAACTTTTTTAGCCACTATACTGTCAGGGTCTAACAATACGGGGAAAGTTAGATTGAATTTCTTCATAAATGGTTCGATCAAGGTCTGATCTTTGTCGACACTTATAGTAAGCATTTCGAAGCCATGGTCCTTAAATTTACGATACAACTTTTCCATTGAGGGCATTTCAACTTCGCAGGTACCGCACCAGGTAGCCCAGAAATTTATAAATACTACTTTACCCCGGTAGTCTGAAAGTTTTACTTTACCTCCTAACAAGCTTGGTAGTTCAAAGTTTGGAGATATAAAAGCCTCCGCTGGATATTCAGTCTCGAAGGGTTTTAGCTCTACCTTGTTGAGGGATATAACAAATACGGACAGCAACGCTGCTACTAGAAACGTATAAGGGATGTAAATACTAATGGGTTTATCTTGAGATACGTTTTCCATTTTAGAGTGGGTTTGAAAAAAGTTTATAAGGGTTTAAGCTCGGCGGTAAGGGCGATAAAATTTTTTGTCCACCGCAACAACTATTTCGTCCAGAGTTTTACCTTGATTATATAATTCATAGGCATAAAAAACTTCGTTTAAGCAAATATCGCATTTTGAGCCATGCCTATTTGTATAGCAAGTCAGCAAAGTTTTATGATTGTGATTTTTTTTGCAATAACAGTAGCAAAACAAACTGTCCAACACCTTAGGTATTTCTGCGGCAATTCGATAGGCTTCCGCTACTCTTCCTATAAACATTGCATCGGTTAAGATGGGACGAGTTTCAATTAATGTTCCTGTCGCCGGTGCTACAGGCTGAACTTTTACTGAAGGTTTAGTACCTACATAAACTCCCACAACCACCAAACAGACAAAAACCACCATAGCTATTTTAGAGCTGCGTTTTTTATTAATTTTAGATCGCTTTGGGCCAGATTTCTTTTTATTAGCCATTTTTTTGAAATAAACCTTTTTATTAATTTTGTATGGGTCAATACTAATTATATGGACTGGAATGCTATGATGCAACAGTCAATCCCCACGTTATAATAAACATGTCATATCTTTTTATTAAAAATTACAGTTAGAGGTTTTGGTAGAATAATAAATATACAGCTTGAGCAAACAGCTGAATTATCTTTTTGGGGTTTGTGGGATATACCTATAAATATAATTTAGAGTGTTTAGCGGATGGTTTGGTACCATTTTGTAAGAATGCGAGGCGGGAAACCTAATTCGAATAAAGTCGCAATGAGAATATTTCTGATGGTGGTAAACCAGATACCTTCATTTACCCACCTGCGGGGGGAAGTAAGAACTTCTTCCTTGAGGAGGACTACCGGACCCAAAAATTTTAGTCGTTTATAGAAATCTAAGTCTTCACATATAGGAAACTCTGTAAACCCTTTCATTTCCTGAAAGACATGTTTTTTTACAAAAAAAGCCTGATCCCCATATGCTCTTCCAAGGTATCTTGAACGCAAATTTGCAAACTGGTTGATTATTTGCAAAGCCCATCTATCGGAATCAATTAGAAGTGAGAAGGCCCCCCCAAGTACTTCTGTTTTTTTCATTGCGGCCAACATTTTCTGGTAACTGGCGCGTTCAATATAGCTATCAGCATGGAGAAAAAGTAGTAGGTCACCTGTGGCCACCTGAGCTCCAGCGTTCATTTGTAGTGCACGCCCAGCAGATCCTTTTATTAGATTTTGAGTAAATTTAGAGGCGATTTTGAGGGTGTTATCATTACTACCTCCATCGCTAATAATAATTTCGTGAGGTGAAAGCTGTTTTATTTGTGCTAAGGTTTCACTCAAATATCGCGCTTCATTTAAGGTGGGAATGATGATAGAAGTTTTCAAAAGATTGTCCTGATAATTTTCTAATTTTTCCTAATTTTAATACCTCTTTGTAATTAGGCGTCAATATATTATAGAATAACCTGATATAAACCAATTCTCCTAATTTGCTCCTCATTTAGGGCCCGTAATATGTTTGCACATTTTATAGATTCCCGATCCTTTCAGTGCGGTTATTTTCAGGACCGTCAATCACTATTTGAAGAGTACTTGCTGGAAGATGTTTCGGAAGTGGAGTTTGAATATCTTTTGGCACATGGTATGCGACATTTTGGGGATTATTATTTTCGACCCCGCTGCCAGAATTGTTACCTATGCATCCCTATACGGGTACGTATCAATGAGTTTAAAATGACACGTAACCAGAAGCGTGCGTTGACCACATGTGAAAATATCAAAATGAAAATTGGTGATCCCGTCTATACAGAAGAAAAGTTTAAACTTTATCTGAAACACAAAGAAAGGTTTAATTCCTTACAGGACGATGTAGAAGACGAACAAAACTTTCGAATGTCATTTTATGTCAATACACCATTCGGCATAGAGTTTGAATATTATCTGGATGGTAAACTTGTTGGCGTCGCCTTAGGTGATAAAACATCAAAATCTTTTTCTGCGATCTATACTTTTTATGATGTGACGGACAAAAGAATGAGTCTTGGGACCTATAGTGTTTTGAAACAATTGGAGTATGCGAACCAGTATGGAATGAAATACTTTTATCTTGGTTATTATATTGCCGAGAATGCGTCTTTAAACTACAAAGCAAGTTTTCGGCCAAATGAAATTTATATGGGGAGAGAATGGCGCCGATTTAGGAATGCCGGGGGAGATTACCTAATTTCTAAAAAACGCCTACAATGGAAGAACTCAGATCTTCTCGTAAAAGCTGCTTCTCCTTCCAAACTAACCATCGACTAACCAACCTCAATAAGAATAAATACCTGCTCATTTGTTTTAAATGATTTCTGCGAAGACGAGGATCATCCATATGACCAGAATGACGTTAAAAATAACTCCCACGTGGAAAAACACATTAAAAAATTTGCCGTGGCTATAATCATAATCGTCTTTATTTTCTTTTGCCATGACAGGTCAGTCCATTACCAGAGTAGTCAAACGTTGTGCAAGCCCAGAGCTTCGAATCACTTTTCGAATGGGACGTTCTATATAATTTAGACTCATATAAAGGCGATCTAGGTTCGAAAAAGTTTCTGATTCTGCGATAGCCTGCCCCCCTTCATCTCTTATTTCGTTTCGCCAGATACTCAAAGCAGTCAGGTTTTTCAAGTAAGGAGAGTTAGCAATAGCTATAGCCCCAGTATTACCCATTTTGTTGGAGCATAAATATAATTTTTCCAGATTCGTTAAATATTTACTTTGAGCAAGTGCCTCGGTTCCTTCATCGCCAATTCCAGTACTGTCCAAATGAAGTGCTTTCAAACTGGGCCATTGGTCTGATGTGGCAATCGCCCTTGCGCCTTCGGCTTCAATAGGATTTGAATCCAGAAAAATGATTTCCATATTTTTTAGGTTTGGAGATTCGGCCAGGGCAGTTGCACCTTTTGGGCCGATGTTGTTCGCTTCCAGCATGATACATTTTAAATTTTTTAAAAGATCGGCCTGGGCAAGAGACTTTGCTTCTTCATCGCCAATGATATTGTGATTGAGGTAAAGAGAGGTAAGCTCAGGTAAACACTTTACCTGACAAAGAACTTCGATGGCTTCCCCACAAAGCTGATTTTGGCTAAGATAAAGTTGTTTTACCCCGGTCAATTCTTTACTTGCTGCTAAAAGACGTAATTCTTCAATGCCGATATTTTTGTCTTCTAGATCTAAAAGTTTACCGTTATCGACTAGATTTGCCGTTATTATTTGTTCAAAACTTACTTCTTCCATTAAAGAATACTCAA
>CAYYIR010000174.1:0-4462 GCA_964471995.1 uncultured Nitrospina sp.
TTGCGGGAGAGATTTGTGTAATACGAAAATCTTCTACAAACAATTCTGTTTTATCTTTTATTTTTCCGGTGGCCTCGATGGTACCAGAAATACCGGTATTGGCAGCCCGAACAAGAGGCACCCTGTTTTCCACGGCGCGCAATGCGCCCATGCTCATATGCTGATAAGAAGCGGCACTTTTTCCAAACCATGCATCGTTGGTAATATTTACTAAAAAATTTGCACCGTTTTTTACAGCTTGCCTTATTAAATCTGGAAAGATTATTTCATAGCAAATCGAAACGCCTACTTTATTACCTGCATTTTCCACTACCGTTGTTTTCGTACCTCGGCCGAAGTCGCCAATCATCACCACTAGTTTTTCGATGAAGAACAATACTTTTCGAAAAGGAACAAATTCACCAAACGGCACTAAATGAATTTTATCATAGCGGCTTAAAGTTTCTCCTGTTTCTGATAGCAAATAAGCACTATTAAAATAAATTTTGTCATCGTTTATTTTTTTTCGATGAGGGCTACCAAATAAAAGAGGTATTTGAATTTCCCGCACAAGACTTCTTATTAATTCGGTTTCGTTAGGATTTTCTTCAAAATAAAACGGCGTTGCAGTTTCTGGCCAGATGATTAGATCGGGTTTTTTTTCGGCGGCTTTCAAAGTCAGATCTCGGTACTTATTTATAACTAGGTTTTGATAGGCCGGGTTCCATTTCATGAATTGTTCTACATTTCCTTGTACTAATCCTATTTTGATTTCTTCATTAGGGCTTTTGGAAAAATATGTAAGCCTTTGACTACCATAAACTAGCCACAGAGCAGAAATAAGAACTGTTACAGATAAAATTCTCCAACCGGTTCTAAGCTCTAACTCATTGTTATTTTGCTCCCGCCAACATTTCCAAGATAAGTATATTCCGCTGTTGAAGAATAAAATGATCCATGAAACCCCATAAACCCCGGTCCACTCTGCGGGTTGGATGACAGGTAAATTTTGGAATTGCGAATAACCCAGACCCAGCCAGGAGAAACCGTATTTCGAATGGGTAGAGCGTAAATATTCCAGCGAAACCCAAAGAACCGGTGCAAACAAAAAGAAATGAATTCGATTATTGGCGCAGACTCTTCTCAATACATAGCAAAAAAGTGCGATAAAAAAGGATAAATAGGAAGATAAAAGACCAAGAGCTCCAAAACTTAGAATCCAATGCAAGCCACCATAATTGATCAGGGTATTATTGATCCAACTCAATCCACAATTATAAAAAACCATTCCGGTGAGGAATCCGAGCAAAGCAGCCCTTTGAGGGGAACTATCTTCCATGGCATAAAACAAAGGAATCCATGCTACCCATGCTAAAGCTTCTAGGTTGTATTCCGGAAAAGTAAAAGTAAGCAATACTCCACTGCATACAGATAGGATAAAAGGTTTATTTTCTTTAAGTGTTAGGTATTTCAAGGTGTGTGGTTTACAATATTTATTGGGTAACACTGCTCCAAATTGGATTTATTTTGAGCTTGTAAAACCTATTATAAATAAAAATTAAAGCCCGTAAGAATCATATCGGGAACTATATATATTTTGGAAACAAAAAAAAATTTAATAGACAGCTTCAAAAAAGTGTGTATCTGCCGAAGTATCAAGGCAGGTACTATAATGGCTGCAATAAAGGAAGGTTCTTTGACTTTTGAAGCACTGAGAAAAAATATTGGTGTTGGCACGGGAAACTGCAAAGCAAAAAGATGCCGAGCTAAAATTGAAGAGCGAATAAAAGACTACAAAGAAAGCATCAAAACAACCTAAAATACCAGTTCTTAGCCCATAGGGTAGAAGTTGCATTAGCTTTTTACAGGCTGGTTATTGCAACATTCCCACAGCTTCCGCAATTCGCTTGAGACCTTCCTCAATTTTTTCCATCGAGGTTGCAAAAGATATACGAGCATTTGCATCCGCTCCAAAGGCAATGCCTGGAACGATAGCTACTTTTTTTTCTGTTAAAACGTATTCGGTAAAATCTAACGAACCTTGAAGTTGCTTTCCATTCCTATCTTTTTTCCCATAAAGAGCGGAGAAATCCGGAAAAGAATAAAATGAGCCATTGGGTTTATTACAAGAAACTCCGGGGATAGCAGCCAATCGATTTACCATAACATTCCTGCGCTTTTCAAATTCACGCACCATTGCTATAACATCGTCATGCGGCCCTGTAAGCGCCTCAATGCTGGCCGCCTGCGAAATGGAACAAGGACCGGATGTACTTTGTCCCTGCAGCTTGGTAACTTTTTTGACAATTTCAGCATCGGCTGCAATATATCCGATTCTCCAACCAGTCATGGCATAGCATTTTGATACGCCATTGATCACAATGCAATTTTTCTGTGCCTCTTTGCTTAATGAAGCGAGGCTAGTGTGGTGGAATCCATCAAAAATTATCCACTCATAAATTTCATCAGAGATGAGTAATAAATTATTTTTCAAAGCATAATCGGCAATGGCTTCCAATTCAGATTCTTTGTAGGCAGAGCCCGTTGGATTGCTTGGAGTGTTTATCAATATTGCTCGTGTGTTGGGAGTCAGGACTTCTTTAATCTGATTAACTGTGATTTTGAAATCGTTCGTCGAATTGGTTTCTATAATCACAGGTTTTGCTCCTGCCAAAACCACCATCTCAGGAAATGATACCCAGTAAGGGGCAGGAATGATTACCTCATCACCCTCTTCCCATAATGCTTGAGCAAGATTGTAAAATGAGTGTTTTGCGCCGCAGGAAACCATTATCTGGTTTCTATCATAATCCAGGTCATTATCCCTTTTCATTTTGGTAATGATCGCATCTTTAAGTTCATTGGTTCCTCCTACTGGAGTGTAATGAGTTTCGTTTCCTTCAATGGCTCGGATGCCGGCCTGTTTGATTCGATCGGGTGTGTCAAAATCCGGTTCCCCTGCACCAAAACCAATTACATCTTCCCCTTTAGCCTTTAGCTCCTTGGCTTTTGCATCGATTGCCAAAGTCATGGAAGGGTTTACTTGTTCTATACGATTAGAAAATTTCATTTGAAAGTTTTTTTTAATTCTTTAAAAACAATTTTGGGGACAAGTTTAGAGACATCACCGCCATGCCTAGCTGTTTCTTTTACCAGATTTGAGCTTAAAAAAGAAAACTCCTGACTGGGAATCATAAAAAGAGTTTCTATTTTTTCATCGAGGGTACGGTTCATTAATCCCATCTGCAATTCAAATTCAAAATCACTAATAGCTCTCAACCCTTTAATGACTACAGATGCTTTCTTACTATGAGCCAAAGAGATAAGTAAATTATCAAAAGAAATGACGTTTATATTTTTTAGGTCCTGAGTTGCTTCTTTTATAAAATCAACACGTTTTTCCAGTGAGAATAATGGGCTCTTTTTAGGATTCAAGGCCACGGCCACAATTAATTCATCAAAAAGTTTGAGTGCACGACGCATTATATCAATGTGACCAAAAGTAACCGGATCAAATGTCCCAGGATAGAGGGCAATGCGCTTTTTTTTCATTTTAACTCCCCAATAAAATGGAAAATTATAGCTCCAAATTATTTTTTAGCAAATTTTTAGAGACAGTTTTTCTAAATTTTTAGCAAAAATTAAGATAACTAGGGAAACTTTTGGGAGAAAAATACAATTTTCTTCATTAAATTTGGAAATTTTTAGGGCTCTAAAGCATAAAAATTTGATAGATTTTCATAAAGTTCAGTAATTTTTTTCAATTTTAACCATATTTTTAGCCTTTTTTATTTTTTTTATTAATATATGGTTACCAGACGCAACCCTCTTTTTTGTGTTGACCTGTATTTAAACCATTATTTTATAATGAGTTATATTGTATTTTTGATTTTTTTTTATGAAAGTTTTTTAGAATTTTTAGTCTTTTTAAAAACAAGAAAATTTTTAGTGAAATTTAATGATTTTAGGCCCATATTTCATGTAGAAAATTTAATTTTTTATTCAAGGATATTTCCTTGACAAATAGCTGGAAATTCCATATAACTGGGCCTAATCTGAATAAAAAGGTTGGGAAAAGTATGCGAATTCAGATCTAGAAAAACGAGGATTTAAAGGAGTATTCGCCTCTTATAATGTTTATGAAACGTAAGCGAGTTTTCCAGTAATGTTGCTATCTTCCTCATTTTTTTGAGGTCTGCTTCGATGCGATCTGACGCGGGATTTCCGCGCATAGCCTTTATTTTTTATAGTTGTAAATTGTAGTTTTATTTGTTGGAAAAAGTTTTAAAAGTAGTAGGTTTTTGCAGTATTTAAAAGTAAGTTTTTTTGTGTAGAAATAGGGGTAGAAAACCCTGGTGGGTGGACACCCCGAAGAAGCAAAGAAGTTGTAGTGTGAATGTAGTTTGTGAAAATGGGTTCGGTGTCAAACCGGGCTCAAAATTTCCAAGTTTCACAAGGAGGTTTGTCTATGAGGTTAAACAGA
>CAYYIR010000175.1:0-4396 GCA_964471995.1 uncultured Nitrospina sp.
ATGGGATGAAAAGAACCATATGCCATTGGCCGGATTAAATGGCAAAAACCAACGTTTGTTAGAACATAATCGATTCGTTTTCCCTCTTCGTCAAAAGTATGATTAAGAGATCGTACTTCACCGATCAAATACCCACATCCTGCTACAAAGCGTCTTCCCGGCTCTATCTCACAGATCACATCTCTGCCAAAATGTTCTCTAAGAACTTTCGCTCTCTCATCGATAATGGCTTTATAGCCCGTAATATCTTCCTGCGGTTGATCAGGATCATACTGGTAAGGTAAACCACCTCCAAAATTAATGGTTTCTATATCTGGAAATTCTTTAGCAAATTCTACCAATTTCCCTGTAATACGCTTAAGGTGTTCCATATCTCCACCAGAACCAATATGCATATGCACACCAGATAGAGTCAGATTGTATTCTTTCAGTAATTGCTTGACCTCATCCAGGTTTTGGTACCAGATACCATGCTTACTATAGGGTCCACCTGTATTGGTTTTTTTGGAGTGCCCTGCTCCCTCGCCCGGATTAATACGAATAGATATTTTTGGTGAACCAGTGGCCTGTTTTTTTAAAGCCTGACCATACTCTTCGACCATTCCTAATGTACCGCAGTTACAATAAATATTATTTTCCAAACAATAGTTCACATCATTGGAATTAAAAAAAACATCGCTGGTGAAGCAAATATCTTCGGCCTTATAACCGGCTCTAAGAGCACGCTGCACTTCATATACACTAACCGCATCTATTTTTACTCCATTGGCCAACATCTCTTGCAAAATTCTTACATTGGAGGAAGCTTTCATTGCGTAACGAGTGACAGGAGATAGTTTTTTTATTTCTTGGATGGCCCTACGCAAAATTTCCAAACTATATACATAAACAGGAGTACCAAACCTACTGGCAATTTCCCGAACTTCGACTTTTTCAATTTTCATTTTAATCTCATATTTACAGTGTTGATTCAGCTAAACAGTCCAAAGTTTATAGCACAGTTTTGCAAAACAAAAAAAACGCTTTGTTTTCAATTGACATTTAAACACTTTAAGGTAATTTGAATAAATTCAAATAATAAGTTTATATAGTAAAAAAGGACTCTCCTAAATGCCGAAGTGGACCGTTGAAGAAGCCCGTGAGCACTATAACATTCGCGGCTGGGGTGCAGGCTATTTCGATATCAACTCGAAAGGAAATATTGTAGTACGCCCTAACCGAAAAAACAAACATGACATAGATCTTAAGAACCTAGTCGATGACATTCAGTCGAAAGGTTATTCTCTCCCTGTCCTCATTCGTTTTTCAGATATTCTAAAAGCCAGCATCTCAAACCTTGCCAATTCTTTTCAACGCTCCATTGATGAATATAAATATAATGGTCAATACCATGGGGTATATCCGATCAAGGTTAATCAGCAAAGGCAGGTGGTTGAAGAAATTGTCAAATTCGGCCAGCCTTTTAACATCGGTCTAGAAGCCGGATCCAAACCAGAATTGCACGCTATCCTTGCTATTCTCGATAACCCGGAAGCTCTGCTTGTTTGCAACGGTTATAAAGATGAATCCTTTATCAGGCTCGCACTAATGAGCCAGAAGCTGGGCAAAAAAGTTTTTATCGTAGTAGAAAAGCTCGATGAACTACCCCTTATAGATAAGGTTGCCAAAGAGCTGGGCGTAAAACCAAATATTGGTTTGCGTATTAAACTATTGAGTACCGGGCAAGGTCGTTGGTCCTCTTCAGCAGGAGAATACTCAAAATTTGGTTTAAATTCGATAGAGCTGATGGAAGCTTTACAAATAGCCAAAGATAATAATATTCTCGACTGTATCAAATTAATACATTTTCATTTAGGTAGTCAGATCACTAATATCCGTCGCATCAAAAACAGCTTACAGGAAGTGGGACGATTTTATTCTGAGCTAATAAAATTTGGTTGCAATATTGAGTATATTGATGTCGGGGGAGGATTAGGAGTAGATTACGATGGTTCTCGTTCTACTTTTGCATCCAGCACCAATTATTCAGTGCAAGAGTACGCCAACGATGTCGTATACCACCTTTTAGAAATCTGTAACAAGGAAAACCTACCACATCCAAATATCATCTCTGAATCAGGACGAGCCATGACCGCACACCACTCTATACTGGTGGTAAACGTTCTCGATGTTACAAGTTTTCCTGAATGGAGTAATACCATCGAAGTCAAAGATGATGCTCCCGAAGTCGTAAAAGAAATTTTTTATGTGCTGGACTCCACTTCTAACAAAAATCTAAATGAATCCTGGCACGATGCGGTCCATTTAAAAGAGGAAGCACAAAACCAATTTCTTTTAGGGCTCATTTCCCTTAAAAACAGAGCTCTGTCGGAAAGAATCTTCTGGGGCATTTGTCGAAAAATTGAACAACTTAGCACTCGCTTGAAATTCATGCCCGACGAGATCCGTAGCTTAAAAACCACACTCGCAGACAAATACTTCTGTAATTTTTCTGTTTTTCAATCCGTCCCTGATTCCTGGGCTATTGACCAGGTTTTTCCAGTAGTGCCCATCTATCGGTTGAACGAAGAACCCTCCCGAGATGCCACACTCGAAGATATTACCTGCGATTCAGACGGCAGGATAGACACTTTCATAGGCACTGATCGTGGGACAGAAAAAACCCTTCGCGTCCATGACCTGGAACCCGGAGAAACTTACCCTCTTTGCATTTTTCTGACCGGAGCGTATCAGGAAATCCTAGGTGACCTGCATAATTTATTTGGTGACACCAACACCGTTCATGTTTCTCTTAAGGAAGATGGGACATTAAATTATGAACAGATTATTGAAGGGGAAGATGTAGCCGATGTGCTCGATTATGTTCAGTTCTCAGCAGACGAACTTGCAGGACGTATTGATGGATTCCTCATTGGCTGCGTGCAGCGAGGAGTTGTCACACAAAAAGAAGCAAATGATTTTTTACATCTATACAAAGAGGGCCTAGAGGGTTACACCTATTTGGTAGATCCCGATAGGGCTCACAAAAAGTAATCCATATCAATTATTTGATATTTTTAAATCCCTTACTTTCTGCATCCTTTCTTTGTTCGTCGGGTGAGTGGAAAAATAACTTGCTTTTTTAGACTTGCCTCCTGATTTTTTTTGAAGCACGTTTAAAAGTTGAAGATAGTATTCGGTTGAAAATCCAGCTTTATTTAAATATCCCACCCCAACTTTATCCGCTTCCAGTTCTTGAGGACGAGAAAATCCATTCACAACTACTGGCTTCACCACATATTCGCTATAGCCTGCACCCGGAACAAACATATTCAACACAGAAAATCCAATCGATGTCAAAATAGAAACTCCTAGTTTAGTGTAATAATGCCCGGACTTTAAATGGGCAATCTCATGTGCTGCTACAGCGACTCGTTGTTCCTTCGTCAATTCGTGAAGAAAGTTTGCAGTAATGTGCACTTTATTTCCAGTGGTCACCCAAGCATTTGAAAAATTATCGTAATGCACCACAGCAACAAACTCTTCATCGGGAAAGTTTGCCAAAGCAATCGTATCTATTGCTGTTTTCCACAAGGAAATATCATAAGCGCATCCAGCACAATTTTTTTTATTCGTAGATTGGCAAGCTACTAATAAGAAGATTATCAGAATAAATATGAAAATTTTTTTCATGGATGATACCAGGGCTATTGAAGGAATTACAATTGTCCTTTTTGCAATATATCTACCATCTCTTGGTGAACCAGCCCATTGCTGACAAGAATTTCCTGGTCATAAATATTAGTTGAAGTACCATCAAATTTACTAGCCTTACCACCCGCCTCTTGAACAATCAATAGTCCCGCGGCGACATCCCACGGATGAAGCATCCGCTCCCAGAATCCTTCAAAGCGGCCCATCGCCGTATAAACCAAATCCATAGCGGCAGAACCCGGGCGTCGCACCGCCTGGCAGGCTTTCATAAAATTGCAGAAATGATCAAGATTATCTTTTTCCGATTTCACAACACGAGGCGCAAAACCTGTAACGAGTAAACTTTTTTTCAGAGTGGAAATGGTTGATACTTGAATAGGCTTGCCATTTAGTATTGCACCCTGGCCTTTTTCGGCTACGAATAATTCATCAAGGCAAGGGTTATAGATGACCCCCACTTTCACTTCACCTTGTTGCTCCAAAGCAATGGAAACACAATAGCAGGGATAACCATGCGAATAGTTTAACGTTCCATCTAATGGATCAATGATCCACTTGCTAGATGAATCATTACCCTCTGAATCGCCTGATTCTTCTGCAAGAATATCGTGGTCGGGAAAAGTTTTTTTTATTCGGCTGATGACTGCTTTTTCGGCAAGGTGGTCTACTTCCGTAACCGGGTCATGAAAATCCTTGAAAGAAA
>CAYYIR010000176.1:0-4365 GCA_964471995.1 uncultured Nitrospina sp.
CCCATCGCTTCTTTCGCAGAGGCTGGCATAATATTGGTGAACACCTCATCAATGATACTTGGAGTGATCATTTTGTCTCCCCGCTCTCGAGCCCGACCCTCAATTGTCTGCTTGGCCATCCCCAACACAAAAGGAGGCACCTTTTCCATTTTTTCCTTGGCCTCTTTGCTCCAAGGAATGCCTGCAGTAGGAGTAACATCCATATAGTCTTTAAATCTTTCTACAATGTCATCTTTCTTTTCAGTCCGCATAGAAAGAAAATCTTCAATCTCTTCGATCACTTCCACCTTACGAGGACTTTTCCGCATTTTGTCTTTCGCAACATCAAAAGCATCCATAGTCAATTCTTCAAACCCAAAACCTTTAACCCTTTTCGACACCAACATCATGGATTCATTACGAATTTCTGTTAAGAAATCAGAAGTAACGATTTTAAAACCCCGTTTTACGCAACGTTGCACCATGAGCTTGCGAATACCGGGGCGAACAAATTCCGGCGCATGCTTGACACGTTCCCAGGCTTCTTCAGCCCACACCACACCATTCTCCTTAGCATAAGGATGGTCTGCCTCTGATATCTTAATTTCTTGAGTTCCCATTTGAACAAACCTTATTTATATGATTATAAATTCCAAAACAGGGCCATTGTCATAAACTTAAAAAGTAATAAAAGATACATTAAATCGACATTAATCAGCTTACTATATAAAATATAGGTATTAGTAAAAAATTACTTGAAGCTTGCGTCAATGTCAATTAATTTAAAGATTTGCCAAGGGTGATAATAAAATTAGTCTGATTTACAGTTTTGTGGGTTATTTTTAACCTAATTTAATCCTGAAATAAATATTTGAAAATGCAACGTTCTCCAATAGTTTATTTTTTATTTTTCTTATCTGGCATCACTGCTCTGATTTATGAAATTGTATGGACCCGAATGCTCACGCTTGTTTTCGGACATACCGTTTTCTCAGTCTCTGTTGTAATTGCTGCCTTTATGGCCGGCCTAGGTCTAGGTAGTTATCTTTTTGGTTACGCCGCAGATAGGTTATCTATAAATAGCATGGATTCTTCTGCCAGCGCACTTAATGTATACGGCTGGATTGAAATTCTTATTTTTATCAGCGGTGCCCTTCTTTCATTGTTGTTTTCAAATTTTTCAGGTGTTTACTCCCTATTTCATAGTCTCATTCCTGAATCCGCTAACCTACAAAATTTACTTAAGATCTTTTTTTCCTTTATTTTGATGTTAATACCCACAACATTGATGGGTGCCACGCTTCCTCTAATTAGTAAATATTGTGTTACTAATGACAAGTACATAGGAAAACAAGTAAGTTTACTTTATGCACTGAACACTCTTGGGGCAGCCTTCGGTTGTATAGTTACAGGGTTTTTCTTGATGGAAGCTTTTGGTGTGTTACAAACCGTTTTGTTTGCTGCTGGCATAAACTTGTTGGTGGGTATTAGTGCTCTGAGTATTCACAAGGAAAGTGGAGGAATTATAAAATTTACTATCCCAAAAATTAGTACACCGAAAATAAATTGGAATCCAGAACAAAAGTTTTGGATGGGAATCAGTTTCATTTGTGGTTTCACGGCTCTTGCTTACGAAGTTTTATGGACGCGGTTACTCGTATTCAGCATTGCCAGCACGGTGTACTCCTTTAGCATGATGCTCGCGGTTTTTTTACTGGGGATATTCTTAGGAGGTCTTTTACTTATTCCCTCACTTTCAAGGATTAAAAACCTACGAACGATCCTTATTGTACTGCAAGGTGGGGTTGGAATTTATGTTATCGGCTCGATCTACAGTTTAGATTTCATCCTTTCTCCTCCCTGGAATGCCTACAACCTGGGCAACTCTATAATGGCCTTTTGGAATTATTTTAAGGACTCTGCAGCCCTTATGCTATTTCCCGCTTTACTTTTAGGTATGTGTTTTCCACTGCTTATTCAATTAATATCTAAAAAACATGAAAATATTGGAGAAGCTACCGGAAAAATATATGCTTCAAATACTCTTGGGGCTATTTTGGGTTCTCTTTTATGCGGATTTGTTTTCTTGCCTCATTTAGGTAGTCAAATCAGCTTCACGCTTCTTGCGACTATCAACTTATTGACAATGGTTCTTTTATTTCGCACAGGCAACTATTTGACACCGATCGTAAGAAGAGTAATGACAGTCGTATTTACTGCATTGGTACTTTTTATAAATATATCTATCCCCAGTAATTTATTGGATTCCTTTTTCATGCGAGATAGTGCTGGCAAACGCAATATTAATAAATTGATCTACTTTGAAGAAGGCTTGTCCGATACCGTGGCAGTTTTTAAAGATGACTATGGGGTACTCGATCCAACGGCAAAACGTTTGATCACCAATGGCATATCTATGTCTGCCTCTAATATGATCGCTACTCGTTACATGAAGTTATTCGCTCATATACCTATTCTTTTAACGGATAAACCCGATGACGTCCTAGTAATTTGCTTTGGAACAGGCCAGACTACAGGAGCCGCTGGACTGCATCCTAGGGTTAAAAGGGTGGATAGTTTGGAACTATCTCCCAGTGTGCTCAATGCAGGAAAAATGTTTGCAGATGAAAATAATAATGTTTTATCAAACCCAAAAGTTAATTTCGTGATTCAGGATGGTCGAAATCATTTGCTAACTACTCATAAACTTTACGATGTCATCACATCCGAACCTCCACCCCCTCGAACCGCTTTTACGGTAAATCTTTATACCCAAGAATATTATGAACTACAGAAAAATAAGCTGAAGCCTGGTGGTATTGCTGCTCAATGGATACCCATACATAGTCAGGGAGAAAAAGAAGTAGCCATGCATTTCAAAACATTTCGATCTGTTTTTCCCTATACGATGGGTTGGCTTCCTGTCGCAAACGAGATCCTTCTCATCGGTTCTAACGAACCTATTAAAATTGACTTTCATAAACTGAATAAGCGTATAGAGGAACCGGCAATTAAAAAAGATTTGTCAGGTATTGAAATTCCCAACATTTTTTCCTTTTTGAGTAATATTTGGTTCCTTAACGAACAAATAATTAATCTGGGAAAAGGTTTTCCTCTCATTACCGATAATCACCCAGTCATTGAGTTTTATCTAAATCTAGGTAATGTGATAGGCGTACCTGGACAGGAAAGGTATGTATTTAACCGCTCAAGGTTTGATGATGTCGTAAAACAAATTTCAAATTTATCAGAGGCAGACCGGAAAAAATTTAAATCTTATTTTAGGGCGATGGACTTGTACCAGCGTGGGGTAATGTACGGCAACCGTGGTCAGCTTTTGAAAGCCATGACTCTAGTAGAGGATGACGATCTTTTCCGTTATCACTTACAAGCAGGGCGAAAACAAATACAACGGTTGACCCAACTCGTTGAAGAGGAACCGGACAATCTAAAATATATGTTAAATCTAGCCCATAGTTTCTTCCAGATTGGTAACTATAACCAAAGCATGGAAATTCTAAAATTGGTTCTTGAGAAAAACCCAGACGTGGGTTTCGCTAATCTTTATATGGGATACAACCTTTTAGAAATAGGTAATAAAGACCAAGCTTTAGCTTATTTCCAAACCACGGCTAAAAATAACCCTCAACAAATATCTATGATCATGCGGGAAATTGGGTTGGTTAGTTTGTTAAAAGAAATAGATAATAATCCTCAGGACCCGGTACTTTTACGTTCCCTTGCTGAATATTACAATTTAAAAAAAGATTACTTGAAATCCCTGAAATATTCTTTGCCCTTACTGCAAAAAGATCAAATGAACCTGAAAATATTACAGGCTATTGTATTCAGTTATCGCGGACTTGGAGAAGCCAGAGAAGTACTTATGTATGGAGGTCGCTATAACTTGATTGATCCTAACGAAATACATTTACAATTTATAATGGCAGAAATTTTTGTGCTTTTAAATAAATGTGACAAAGCACTGCCCTTTCTTGAAAAAGTATTAAAAAAAGACGACACCTACAGAAATGCTTGGGAATTAAATGAGTCCTGCATTAAAAAAGCCCCTATTTAATAAAAATTATTTAAAATTAACCCATAACATTCCCTAGAAAAATTTTCTTAAAAACCTATAAACATCTGACATAAATTCTAATATCCTTGCTTTCAGCCAAACCTTTCTATCGAATAACCGGTGATGGGTATTGAATAGTAATTTGGGAATCTCGAGTTTTTCAGGACACCTTGGCAAACAGTCTCCGCATTGGGTACAGCGCGAAGCAAAATTTCCTGGAAACCAATGACCCTCACCTTCAAACATGTTGTAGCGAAATCTTCCATAATCTTCCATCTCATAAGCTTGTAACAAGTTTCGAAAACGTA
>CAYYIR010000177.1:0-4340 GCA_964471995.1 uncultured Nitrospina sp.
CCCATCTTGACGATCCCCATGACTGCATTGAAATTAGCGCCGTCACAATAAACCAAGCCGCCTTTTTTATGTACGATTTCTGTAATTTTTAAAATATCTTTTTCAAACATTCCCAATGTGTTTGGATTGGTCAACATGATGGCGGCAGTTTCTTCGTCCATAACCCCTTCTAGCTTGTCAATGTCGATCAAGCCTGCTGAGTTGGAAGGTATTTGTAACGCTTTATAACCACAAAGCATTGCGCTGGCTGGATTTGTGCCGTGTGCTGAATCGGGCAGCAAAACTTTTTTTCTGGGATTGCCATTGGCTGCATGGTAGGCCTGTATCATCAGCATACCGGCAAACTCACCTTGAGCTCCAGCAGCTGGTTGTAAACTTACATGGTCCATACCGCTTATTTCTTTTAAGCACTCTTGCAACTCGTGCATGAGTTGCAAACTTCCCTGCGAGTTTTCGTCCGGGGACAAGGGATGATGCCCTACAAAACCGGGTAAGCGTGCTAAAGTTTCGTTTATTTTTGGATTGTATTTCATAGTGCATGATCCCAATGGATAAAAATTGGTATCGATGCTGAAATTCCATTGAGACAAACGTGTGTAGTGACGTATTACATCCAGTTCGGCTAGTTCTGGAAGTTCTTCAATGGGTTTGCGGATTTTATCAACGGGAAGCAAAGTTTCCAAGTCTACCTCTGGAACATCGCAGGTTGGCAGAGAATAAGCCTTGCGACCGGGTGACCCTAATTCAAAAACAACCGGTTCTTCAAAAATTAATCCTGAAGCAGCTATTTTTGACTTTGAGAAGGTTTTATTAGGTTCACTGTTCACGGTGTTTATCTTTCAGAATTTCTTCTAGAGTTTTGATAACGGTTTCGGGCAGTAAATTATTTTGATGACGATCTTCCAGTACTACGCTTGTCGGATATCTTGGCCCCCACCGTTTAATTTCACCATGTTTGAAAATAACACAAGCTGGTTTTTCAACCGCTGAGGCAAGGTGCATGATTCCAGTATGGTTGCAAAAAAGAAGATCGCATTGTTGGATTAAAAGTGCAAGCTCTTTTGTTTTTATAAGTGGTAAGAGTCTGGGTTTAAATTTCATCTCTGCGATTTGGGATTTTAAAATAGTTTCCTCTTCGGGACCATTTATCATCCAGATATCGGCGATATTATTTTTTAAAATATGTTCAATGACGGATTTAAACTTATTCCAACTCCATCCCCATTCAGGAACACGCGTTCCTGTTTTAACTAGAATCAAGGGAAGTTCACTTTTATCCGAGTTAATGATTTCTGTTATTTTCTGATTTTCTCTTTTGTTAAAGTAAACCTTTGGTTGTGAGATGATTTTAGGTACTCCCATATGTTTTAGAAGCGCTAGGTTATTTTCAATTTCATGACAGGGAGGCCCTTCTATAGGCAGTCTTATATTATATTTCCAAGGGTTTTGCGTATGGAGATAACCAGCGTTCATTTCGGCGTTTGAGCATAGTGTGAAAAATGTTGCTGTTGCGCTGAATTTTTTATTTAGCGTAATGGCGAGATCAAATTTTCCTTTGCGAGATTCGCGAATAGCGCGCCAAAATCGTCTTCGCCTCATTAATATAATCTTATGAAGATTCGG
This sequence comes from uncultured Nitrospina sp., assembly GCA_964471995.1. Classification (GTDB taxonomy): domain Bacteria; phylum Nitrospinota; class Nitrospinia; order Nitrospinales; family VA-1; genus UBA8687. The sequence continues at coordinate 1,624 of CAYYIR010000177.1, forward strand.
GTTGTCTTCCAGAATTCCTCCTTGAATTGGATTTACCATTGCTGTGATTTTTAAATGGGGAAAAGAGTGCTTTAAGGATTCATAAACGGGTGTTGACAGCACGACATCCCCCAACCTGTCAGAACGGACTACAAGTACATTGGTAATTTTTGAGAAGTCCAGAGGTAGGGGAGCTAAAGGGACATCTTTTTTGGCAAACAATCCAAAAACTTTCCAAAGTGTGTTTTTTATGTGGTATTCGACGGAGCGAAGAAACTTGTTCATACGTAATATTAAATGCTACGGAACGGTGTTCGATCCGAAGATAGAGAGTCCTGGTTTTAAAAAAGGGATTGGTTTGAACCTTCCATTAATCTAAAGGGAGGGCTTCATCAATTAGCATTACAGGTATATTTTCTTTAATGGGGTATTTTAAACTACAAGTTTTGCAGATGAGGCTGTCTTCCCCTTCACTTAACTCCAAGTCGCCTTTACATTTAGGACAAACCAGAATATCCAGAAGTTCTTTGTCGATTCCCATAAATAACTCCGCTTAATTTTATCTTGCTTGATTGCATTGGACCGTTTCAAAAACTTCGTTTACGGTCACCTGTTTCATACACTCTTGGGTACCAAGTGGGCATTTTCTTTTCCAGCAGAAACTACATGATAGAACTTTATACACAGTATCATGATTTATTCCATAGGCCCCATTTCTCACGGGATCCGTGGGCCCAAATAACGACACGGTAGGCACGCCCAATGCTGCGCAAAGGTGGAGTGGCCCTGAATCACAACTTACCAGTAGTTTGAGGTGTTTGTAAAGGCTTATAGATTCTTGAATGGAGGTGGCTGGAGCTACCCAGCTTTTTTGTTTCATGGATCTGGCAATTTGTTGGGCTTTGTGTTCTTCTCCGGGTCCCCAGGTTAATAGTATAGAGCAGTCCATTTCAGTAGTAATGCGGTCAGCCAATTGTGCGAATCGCTCTAGTTCCCAGAGTTTACTTTCAAATCCGGCTCCCGGATTAATTCCGATAATAGGTTTGGCGGTAAGCTCAGGTTGGTTTCTAAAAAAAGCCTCGATTTTTTTTTCCTGGTTTTTAGGGAGAGGAAATTCTTTCGATTCTTTTTTAATGTTTAAAGATGTTTGTATTAAAGTGAGATACATATCCACGACATGAATCCCACTTCCTATATAAGGAGCTTTTTTATTAGTAAAAATAGAGCTGATTTTTTCTTTGCAGTTTTTTTTGTGAAATCCAACTTTCATTTGAGCACCGCTTAGTAAGGTAATCAAACCACTTTTAATAAGCCCGTGGAAATCAAAAACTACATCAAATTTTCTTGAGCGTATGCTTTTTATAGTTTGCAGTATTTCGCCAAATGTTTTCCTGTTCCAGTTTTTACGCCAGGCTTTTGTGCGAATAGGTATTACTTCGTCAATATCGGGGTTTTTGTGTAAGAGTTCTTGGTAACGTTCTTCAATAACCCATGCGATGTATGCTTTGGGATATTCCTGCCGCAGGGTTCGAGAAACAGGTAAGGTATGAACAACATCCCCTAATGAACTCAGTTTAATTATTAGAATTTTTTTTCGGCTCATTCGAGAAGGCTAATCACAGTTTTATATGTTTTAATAATTTCCCATAAACTAGGTAACCCAAAAACCCCATTGCAGTGCCTAAAACCATGCCACCCAAAATGTCTGATGGGTAATGCACTCTTAAATAAACTCTCGAGTAGCAAACGATCAAGGCAAATGCAAAGGCCATTAGCGTAGTATTACGAAAACAGAGGCTCAAGATAGTTGCAGCGCAAAATGTATTGGCAGCATGGTTGGAGGGAAACGAAAAACTGTTAGAACAACTTACTATTCCTATAATGTCTTGGGAAAGCACATGGCAAGGACGAACTCGTTGAATCCCTTCTTTTAAAATATTGTGCCCTATGGCATCGGTCAGGCCAATTACAATACCTGCAGCAATAATAAAAACAAGTCCACGATTTTTATAGGTTCCTAGAAGGGTTACAAGACATAACAGGCCGGGGATGTAAAAATTTTCCTTTATAGTGACAAACAGCATGAACTTATCCATCATTGGGGATTGAAAATGCTGACTGATCCAGTAGAATAGCGAAAGGTCTAAATCGAGGATGATGAAGGTTCCTTCGTAAAGGTGTAATAGAGATTTAATAATTGAATTTTATGAGGCTTTACCTATTGAGTCAACCCCTTGGCATTGACAGAGATATTTTTGGTTTTGGAAATTTACCCTTTTGCCATGGCCAAAAGTGAATGGGAAAGCACAATAATAATGCAGTAATTCTTTTTGCTCGTGATCCAATTCTGGGTCAGGTGAAAACCCGTTTGAACTCATTTCTAGATGATGAAACCATTTTAAAGCTTTATAAATGTTTTTTGGAAGACAGCTTGGCAAAAATTCAGCAGGTTGGCAATGCAGATTGCTTTGTGGGAATTTCTCATGAAAATAATTCCGGATTCTTTAACAAATTAGAGAGTTTCGGTATGACCTTGTTTTCCCAGCAGGGGAAAGATCTTGGCGACAAAATGCGCCGGGCCTTTATCGACCGTTTTATGCAGGGATATAATAAGGTAGTAATCATAGGATCAGACAGCCCGTCTTTACCTGTTTCTTATATTGATAAAGCACTGGATTCGGAAAGGGATCTGGTTTTGGGTCCAAGTATTGATGGCGGTTATTACCTTATAGCAATGA
>CAYYIR010000178.1:0-4318 GCA_964471995.1 uncultured Nitrospina sp.
CAATTAGGGGAAAAAGGGCAGTCCCCACTTCATACCTTAGAATCATTTTATAAAACTGAATGCCCAAAATGTCAGTCACCAGCTAAGCGCGACACGGATACTCTCGATACATTTTTCTGTTCTTCATGGTACTTTGACCGGTATACCTCACCTCGACTGCAAGATAAACCTTTTGACCCGGAAGACCATGGCTACTGGATGCCTGTAGATCAATATGTTGGTGGCATTGAGCACGCCATTTTACATTTACTTTATTCGAGGTTTTTCAATCTCGTACTAAATGATATCGGATTGACGCAAACCAAGGAGCCCTTTGATCACCTATTAACGCAGGGAATGGTTATTAAAGATGGAGCAAAAATGTCAAAATCCAAAGGGAATGTGGTCGATCCAGATGAAATTATCAAAACTTACGGTGCGGACACGGCAAGAATTTTTATCCTCTTTGCTGCACCTCCCATAAAAGATCTAGAATGGAGTAATCAAGGTGTGGAAGGTTGTTCACGATTTCTCAAACGCGTTTGGCGAATATTTTGCGAGTTTGTCGATGAAATAAAATCCATATCAACCGCAGATGAAAACTTATCCACCTCTGTAAAAGAACTCAAAGAGTTGCGCAGAATGACCCATATAACCATTAGGCGTGTCACCGAAGATATTGAAAAACGAATGCAATTCAATACGGCCATTGCTGCGATCATGGAATTGGTCAATCATCTCTATCTTTTCAAAGAATGGAAAGATAAACAAAGTGAAATAGATAAAAATCTTTATACCGTGATTAGGGAATCCATGGAAGCCATGATCTTAACGCTTTCCCCATTTGCTCCCCATATTACTGCAGAAATGGCTATGCTAATGAATTTTTCAAAAACGCTAGATGAAGAAAAATGGCCTACCTATAAGGAAGAATTAACGCAAACGGATGAAATATTGATAGTAATACAGGTCAATGGTAAGGTGAGACAGAAGATACGGGTCGACACTGGTATCAGTGATGAAGAATTAAAATCCCTCTCCCTCAATGAACCTAGGATTCAAGAATGGATCCAGAATAAAGACATCAAAAAAGTTATCGTAGTGCCCAAAAAACTGGTCAACATCGTAGTAAAATGAGAAACAATAAAAAAAGAAACTGGTCGCTACTATTCGCTATTTCTTGCTCTCTTTTTTATGGCTGCGGATACCATCTGGTGGGAACCGGGAAGAACCTCCCGGTACACTTAAAATCTATTTCCATTCCCGTTTTTAAAAACACTTCATCCCAACCCGAAATACACCGAGAACTCACAAGCGCTATTTTACAATCTTTCATTTCCGATGGACGCCTGAAAGTAACCAAAAAAGAGAATGCCGATCTGGTAATGAACGGAACATTGAGTTATTACAATAAAAGAGCCGTATCGTTCAATTCGCAGGATTTGGTGGCCGACTTTATTATAGAAATTGAAGTAGAACTAGAAGTGCTTGACCAAGTAAAGAATAAAATTTTTATAAAAGAAAAGCTAAAGAATCAATGGGACTATAAATCTAACTCCGATATAGCAGATACTGAAACAGAGAGATTGAAAGCATTAGATCAAGCCTATATAGATTTGGGGAACCGTCTCGTAAGCTTAATAATAGATCAATTCTAAAAATTCATTAAATCGTGACTCCCAAAGAATTCCACCAAAAAATCTCGCAAGGTAAAGCAGAACCTTTTTATTTTTTTTATGGTTTGGAAACTTTTTATCATGTTGAAGCCATTCGCTCGCTCACTAAAAAATGGATCAACGCGGACAATCGAGATTTTAACTTAGAAACATTTGATGCTCGTACCAGCAAGGTTAACGATTGGATCGGTTCTGCAAAGACTTTATCCTTTTTGGGTGGCACTAAATTGGTAATCGTTCGCAACCTCAACGAAGAAATTCCTAAAGACGAGGATGCCGAATCCCTAATTAATTATTGCAAGAATCCTATTGTCGATGCCTGCATGGTCATAACCGCTGACAAGGTAGACCGAAAACGCAAATTATATAAAGCACTCACGCAAGCTAAGGGTGCCGTAGTTTGCGAGGCCCCTAAAGAAAATGTGCTTGCCACATGGGTTCGTGATAGGGCAAAGGAGAGAGGTTATACCATGACAATAAACGCGGCCCGTGCTCTTATAAACCGAGTTGGAGAACGACCCGGAATCCTCGCGCAGGAACTAGACAAGACCTTGACTTATTCAGGAACAAAGCACACCGTTTCAGAAAAAGATGTGCAAGAGGTTGTAGGTGAAACCCGATTGGAAAACATTTTTTCACTTACTGATGCTTTGAAAAATAAAAACCCTCATAAAGCATTACAAATTTTAAAAAACCAGTTGGATAACGGTGAGGAGCCTATAAAAATAATGGGAGCAATTGCTTGGCAATTCCGAGTCATCTGGGAAGTAAAACATTACCAGCAAAGAAATATTCCTTCAGGGCATATTGCAAAAGCTATGGGAGCTAATCCCTTCATAGTGAAAAAAGCTCTACAACATACGAAAAAATTCAGCACCCAACAGTTACGGCGTAGTTATTTGCAGCTCACCCAGGCAGATCGGAGTTTAAAATCTTCCTCACAGAATCCTTTAGCTGTCATGCAAACCCTTATCCTTGGGTTAACTTCAGCAAACGATTAGGCAAAAGAGACCACGAGCATAAAAATATTCCATTACCAATTTACGGATTAGTTTTTTATATTGTGGTTGCGATTAGGATGCGCGGTTTACGAGACGTGTGAGGCTGGAAATTTTGCGGGAAGCAGCTCTAGGATGAAGAATCCCTTTACCTCCAACTTTTGCAATCACTTTTTCGGCTCTCTTTAATTCCAATAAAGCTTGTTCTTTGTTTCCTGCTTCAGCTTCTGCCGTTACTTTTTTAGTGACCGTTTTGACCAAAGTTCTAAAACTTTTGTTTCTTTCGTTACGTTTTGTGTTTTGTCGAATACGCTTTAACGCGGACTTATGATTTGCCAAAAAACTACTCCTTCAAAATAGGCTCGAAAACAACCCAACCCTAAGATATGGGAAATTAAATAAAGAATTGAATTTTATACTTTATTCCCTGCTTCTTGTCAAGTGGACGGCGATCCGAGAGAATTTAGAGGTCCCAATAAAGAGAGAAGATATTATAAAGCTATTGCTCATCAAAATAAAATTACGCCTTGCATGCAATTCAATAATATCCTGCCCATCAGTTGCAAATTAAAATAAAAATTCTTCCCTATTATTCAAACACATGCTTTCCACTAGGTTAAATTTTATTATCTTAAGGGTGTGCAATTGACATAAATCTGGTTATTGTTTTTTGTGTCCAGCAGATCCATATACTTCTTGAATTCTAGATACCAAATGAATTATGGATCTTGTGCAACCCAATAAATCGGGCATCGACAAACTTTCCCCCGGTTCATGCATTTTTGCATCTGGATCATAAGCTCCCAAACAAAGAGGCTGGACATCACCTAAGGCCTCCATTAATTTTTCAACGAAAGGGATAGTTCCCCCACATCCATAAAGGCAAGATTTCTTGCCAAAACCTTTCTCAAGTGATTCCAACATCAATGGGAAAACAGGATGAGATATTGTCGTCATCCAGGGGGAAGCCCCTTTATCCTCAGTGATTTTGAGTTCAAAACCTGAAACTGTTTTTTCTAATAAATATTTTTTTAGCTTTTCCACCGAAGATTTGTCTTTGTTTCCTGGAGCCAAACGAAGCTCCACCAATGATTTGGCAGTTCTATTATCAAACAGACGAGGATTCAATCCTTGATCGACGAAAAGAGATTGCACCTCAAACCGGCCACCTGGACTCAGTTTTTGAAGATCTGAATGAAGCACTCCATTATCTGAAATCAAATAGTCAATCATTCGAGCCAATTGAATTTCAGGTATTGGAACTGGCCCTCCATTGACCCCTGAATGAGGATCTTTAGAAGCTGACTGCAAAACAAGGTCGATAACAGGCGGTGAATCGCTCACGATATCAACATGTAGTTTTAACTTGAACGGGTTTTTATCTTTAAGAATAACATCGATCTGCTTAGCCAGACTGATGGGATCTTTGGCTCCAGGAAAACTCAACCGGGCCCCAGCAGTCCCCAGTATAACGCTTCCTGATATACGGTGACCTGGACGAGCATTTGCAAAGGAAGTTCGTAATTGCGCTATCAAAATAGAGGCAATATCCTCTGGTACTGAAAGACAAGTTTCCGGTAATATTCCTGCCATTTGTTTAAGTGCCTCAACCGATGTGGGCACGAAGGAATATCCTTTTCTTTCGTTATCCGTAACAGGCTGATC
>CAYYIR010000179.1:0-4295 GCA_964471995.1 uncultured Nitrospina sp.
ATGGTACGTAAAACCTTCAAAACTGCTCCATATTTGAGGATTCGGACTGCCAATTGGGATGTTTAATTTGTCTTTCCAATGTTTTTTTTTCGAGATCAAGTATACCTATGCTTTGCGTTAGTTTGCGAACCTGGTTCGTTAAGGCAGATATTCGAATGGAAAAGTGAAGGCAAATTACCATAAGAAATAGTAATCCAAAAAAGAATAAAGTTGAGGTAAAGAGAGTTGCCCCCACTATCTCAGATACCCATTTAAGTAATCCCTCGGATACTGATAAGGCCAGCATAGAAGCTCCTGTGATGAGCCAGCCCATCGAATATTCTTCACTTAGGTGTTTTCTTCTTACTAGTTCAAAAACGTAGGCAACAAGAAAAATACAGATTAAAATCGATATGATTTGAATTCTAGGTGGCATGGTATTACCTCTTGGAAACGTTTCTTAGTACGGTAACAAAGATTGATAAAAACATTTTGAAAATATAATAGATAGTTTTGTGGCCCTGGTGCATCGATACTTTATCAGGACTAGCATGCATAGTGACGGGGATTTCTTTGACCTTTAGCCCATGACGGTGCATCAGAATGATAAAGTCGGCGTCCGGATAATCTGGTGGATAATGATCACTTGCAGCAAAATGAATGGCTTTACCTTTAAGTGCTTGGAATCCTGAAGTTGGATCAGTAACCTTTTGCCCACAAAATAATGATGCGATTTTTCCAAAAATAAAAACCCCTATATATCTTGCAAAAGATGTTTTGTAAGAATTGTTGGCCAAATATCTAGAACCAATAATCACATCGATTCCATCTTCTTGTACTTCTTTAATAAGTTCTTGTACATTTTTTGGATCGTGTTGCCCGTCTGAATCCATTTGGATAACAAGAGAGAAGTTATTTTTGGCTGCATACTTGAACCCTGTTTGTAATGCCACACCATAGCCTGAATTGTAAGGCAGGCTGATTACGTTGGCACCATGACTGCGCGCTACACTTTCAGTGTTATCTTCAGAGCCATCATTAATTACCAAAATTGGAATTTCTGGTGCTTTTTGTTGAATAGATTCTAAAACCGCTCCTATATTTTTTTCTTCATTATAAGCGGGGATAATTATTAAGGTTTTGGGATGGCCTTTCAAAGGACCCCTGATGAAAGTGGTTTCTAATTCATCGTTTTCAAGTATAACTACCGTATCCTGTTTTAACGATGATTCTGGTGTCTGGTAACGGAGGGTTTTCATTTCAACAGAATTTTTAAGTATTTAAAACTCTCACCAATCACCTTAAAGGGGGTGAAACAATTGTAATTTTCTAAGTAACGAATGATTGCAGCCTTTAAAATTTTGGATCTACGAATATTAAAACGGTTATTATTTAAATAAACTTGACCTTTATTCGATCTCTATTTTATAGGAAATATAAGCTATTGTAAATAATAGCTTTACGGATTATTTGGTGGGTTTGGAAAGTGGGCTAAAATGCAGGAAAAGCTTGTTAATTTTTATACTGTGTCGAATATGGATTATTTAAATTTACTGGTCTAGGTAATTTCTCGACTCGCTCTGCCAGAGTTTTAATTCATGGTCTCTTTTCCTTCTGCAACGTGTTACACAGTGCCTGTTAAACCTTCAACTTGCCTTCTTGATGTTTCAATTGACCCAAAGTGTCTCTAAGCCGACTGGACAAAGTTTTTATGAGTGTAACAATAAACTTGGGATTGTGTTCACAAAGGAAAGAAAAACGGGATTCATCCACTAAGGTTAACTTGGATTTTTCCATTGCAATCGCTGTGGCGGACCGGGGATACTTATCGATCAGTCCCATTTCTCCAAATAAATCCGATTTTCTTAAAATTCCGATGAGAGATCTTTTTCCAAATTTGTTTTCCTTATAAATTCCAACTTTCCCAGATTCAATTATATATGCATATTTACTTCTTTCCCCTTGCTGGAAAATAATTTCTTCTTTTACAAATGTTTTGGTTGTTTCCATAATTTTTAACCGTTTAATGGTTTTAATTTAACAAAGGCGTTCTGTAAGACTCTTGGAGCAAGTTTGTGGTGTTCCTTAATCTATGGGATAGAACTTTCAGTAAAGGTCTTAATGCTAATGGGTCGTGTTTTAATAGGTAATCAAAGGTTTTCTTGCTGATTACAGAGACTTGGGTCTCTTCTAAAGCAATGGCAGTTGCGGTCCTTACTTTATTGTCAATGAGCCCCATTTCACCGAAAATATCATCCTTTTTAAGAGTCGCAATTAATTTGCTTTTATCGTTTTGATTAGTTTGAGAAAGAATTCCCACTTTCCCAAAATCAATCATATAGGCACTATCTCCGTAGGTCCCTTCGTTAAAAATGAAATCATATTTTTTATAATTTTGCTTTTTCATTGTCTGACCCGTTGTTTTAATAAGTCGTTGGTGTTGTATTAATGTGCTCTGTGTGCATTTTCATAGAGAGTTTTTTTTGTTGTAAAATTAGTTCCTTGTTTCAAGAAATCCATTGTTTCCCTTAACCGGCCAGTCAAGACTTTTAATATAGGTAGTAGGGCCTTTGGATTTTTCTCGACAAGAATGTCAAAATTATTGCGATTTATTAAGTACATTACAGAATCTTCTATAGCTCTGGCAGTTGCTGATCGAGGTTGCCCATCTATCAAACCCATTTCACCAAAAATCTCGTTTTCCTTTAATTTCCCAATCACTTTTTCGCCTGTCGTTGTTTCTTGAAGTATTTCAACGGATCCAGAGCCGATAATGAAGGCACAATCGCTGGGACTACCCTGATGGAAAATGGTTTCACCCTTTTTAAAACTTCTGCTTAAATTCATAATTATTACCTCATTAGCCCGTTTTTTTACATAACACCTATATGAAGCAATTTTCAGGCCAAAAATGGTATTAAAATTAAATAAAATCGTAAACATTTATAAATAAAAGGTTTATACGAAGAAGAATTAATTTATTTTATAAATAAAATTAGTTTTAGGAGATTAATTAATAATAAATAACTACTAATGTATAAAATATTATACATTTATAGGTTTGCTAAAGAATTAGATTTGGTTGATTTGAGTAATTAGCCAAATGAACTTGAATTTTTTTATCAAATTGGTGAGAAATAGGAGGTAAGTTTGGGTACTAATGTTGCTTAAAAGGGTTTAGTGATAACCCCTTTCACGGAAAAACTCTGAAACTCATCGTTTTATCTGGGGACAAACTCTCTCATGGTTTCTATAACCTTAAAAGAGAGTAAATATTTTCATACTTTTCATTTAGCTGCTACAATCATTTTGAAAGTTTTCTGAGAACCAATGGATTGAAACAACAAAGGAATTAAATTATGAACGAAAAAGTATTGATCATTGCTATTTTAGGTTTTTTGGGAATTGGTTTTATAGCGGTGCTTTTTGTTGCGATCCCCTGGTTTACTAATTATCTGTTACCTAATTGGAGAGAAACTTTAGTAGATAGTGGAATCGTAATGGTAGCTATAGGGCTATTTGTATATGGGTTCTATATGAACACACGAATGCATTAAAAATTCCGCATCTTTATGGATGAAAAAAAACTAATAATCATCCTTGGCTGTTTGTTGGTGTTTGGGTTCCTTTCTTTATTTATCGTAATCATTCCCTGGGCCAGTTGGGAGCGCGTGCCCGATTGGCAGGCGGTGGCCACTGATAATCTTTTAATGGGGATCGTTTTCGCGGCTATTGTCTACGGGATATATATGGGTTCAAAGACCATGTAGTTAAATCGTTTTTTGTTTTCGGATCTTAAATCCAACCAAGGCTAAAATCCCAAATGAAATAAAAGTTCCCCATAAACCTAGTAGAAACTCACCAATATAAAAAGTCACTCCCAGGTTAAAGACCAGTACCCCGAAAAACAAGCCGGGACCTAAAAGGGCCTGGCCTGCAATTTGTTTTGTCTTAGGCGGTACCTTAGAATCTACCCAGGAGTTCAAAACCGCAAAGCAGGTAAGTGTTGATGCGGCAACAAAAAACCATCCGGCAAAGTTTGTTAAAGGAATATGAAAATATTCTCCAGGTTCTCGGTAAAAATAGATTTTTCCAAGAAACCAGCGGTCACCGAGGAAAGCAACCGGATCAATAATAACGTCCATCAACATACACAGAATTGATGCTGAAGCGATCACCTTAAAAGAGTGTTTGATAGGATCTATCTCACCTAATCGAATGTCCCATCCATTTTTAATCAGTGGCCCCCACAAAAATAAGCTCAGCGTATAGCTCACATAAATCAGGAAGGAAAAGGAAAGAGAGTCCATAAAGGG
>CAYYIR010000180.1:0-4295 GCA_964471995.1 uncultured Nitrospina sp.
ATCATAGCAGCACCAATACCACTGGTAATGTGGTCATATCCAGGTGCAATGTCAGTGGTCAACGGTCCCAATGTATAAAAAGGTGCTTCTCCACACGCTTTCAGCTGTTTTTCCATATTTTCTTTGATCATGTGCATGGGAACGTGGCCTGGACCTTCGATCATGGTTTGGACTTCATGTTTCCACGCAATCTGTGTTAATTCACCTAAGGTTTCCAATTCAGAAAATTGTGCTTCGTCGTTGGCATCGGCCGTAGAACCAGGCCGCAATCCGTCACCTAATGAAAAAGAAACATCATAGGTTTTCATGATCTCGCAGATTTCTTCAAAATTTGTGTATAGAAAATTTTCTTTATGATGCGAAAGACACCACTTTGCCAAAATTGAACCACCACGAGAAACAATACCTGTCACCCTTTTGGCTGTCATCGGTACATAGCGTAATAGCACACCAGCGTGAATCGTGAAATAATCCACCCCTTGTTCACATTGTTCAATTAGGGTGTCACGATAAATTTCCCATGTCAGATCTTCGATGATTCCATTAACCTTCTCCAAAGCCTGATAAATGGGAACCGTACCGATAGGAACAGGAGAGTTCCTTAAAATCCATTCACGGGTGGTGTGAATATTTTTTCCTGTAGATAAATCCATAACATTGTCCGAACCACAGCGACTAGCCCAGACCATTTTTTCTACTTCTTCTTCGATGGAAGATGTAACAGCAGAGTTACCAATATTAGCGTTGATCTTCACCAGAAAGTTTCGTCCGATGATCATTGGCTCAGATTCCGGATGATTGATATTCGCAGGGATGATGGCCCGTCCACGCGCTACCTCATCTCGGACAAACTCAGGAGTGATCTCCTGCGGTATATTGGCACCAAAAGAATTGCCGGTAAGTCGTTTTTCTCGTTCGGCATCTTCCATCCATTGTTTGCGTTTTTGATTTTCACGAATTGCGATAAACTCCATTTCTGGTGTGATAATTCCTTTTTTTGCGTAATGCATTTGGGTTACGTTTTGACCGGATTTCGCTCGCAGAACTTTGTCACGGGTTCTTGGAAACCTTTCAGTATTCGGATTTTCGCCTTCTCGATAGCCATCGTCTTTGGGTTCTATTTTTCGACCGTCGTAATATTTGACATCACCGCGACTGGTGATCCATGACAAGCGAATGGGCTCTAGCCCTTCGCGAATATCAATTTTTACATTTGGATCAGTGTATGGTCCTGACGTGTCGTAAACAATTAATGAACTTTCATCTTTTTTGGGGTGGTGTCCGTTTCCATTACCATTTTCATTGTTCGTTACGGTTGTAGGTGGAGAAAGAGAAATTTCACGGAACGGGACTTTAATGTATGGATGAATAGTTCCCGAAACATAAACTTTTTTTGATTTTGGAGATATCGGGTCGGTGGAGATATTTACTTTTTCATCGGTGGCTCCGTGCCGATGTCCGTTTCCATTACCATTAGGTGTAGTCATGATGTTAATCCTCCAAAGTGATGCATATATTCAAATGCTTGTTGTTTTATATCTTGTGAGTCCCAAATTCCTGAAATTACGGCGACCCCATGAGCGCCTTGTTCCAGAACTTCGGGAACGCGGTTTAGTTTAATTCCCCCTAAAGCGAGTACAGGAAGGTCAACTGACTTTACGATTTGACCCAACTTTACTGGTCCCTGCGGAGGCCCAAAGTGAATTTTTGAGGGCGTTTCATAAATAGGACTGAAAGTGATGAAATCAGCCCCTTCTGCTTCTGCTAAAAGAGCACCTTCTTTTGCATGGGTCGAAACCCCAACAATAAGGTTTGGAAATTTATCTTTTATTTCACCGGCCGGTACGCTGGCCTCGGTGAGGTGAACCCCATCTGCACCAGCAATTTCAGCAATATCTGCGCGGTCATTAATAAACAGTTTAGCACCGTACTTTTTTATGACGGGCTTAATCTCAATAGCCTGTGCCAGCAACTCTTTTGGGCTTAAATCTTTTTCCCGCAATTGCAATGCTCTGATACCGCCTTGTAAAGCTTTTTCTACTTGCTCGGTTATCGGTGTTACCTGGTGACGAGAAAAATCTGAAATAAGGTAGACATACAAAAAATCAAAGCAACTTTTTTTTAATGTCTTCATTTCATATAACAGTTAAAAATCTATTAAACCATCCATTGGGCTACTCGCCGAAGCATAAAGTTTACGAGGTATTCTTCCTGCTTCATAAGCCATGCGCCCAGACTCCACAGCCATTTTCATTGCCATTGACATTTTCAAGGGGTCTTTGGCACCAGCGATAGCTGTGTTCATCAATATTCCATCGACACCAAGTTCCATAGCCCGGCTAGCATCAGAAGCAGTGCCCACACCCGCATCAATAATTACAGGGCATTTAACAGCTTGAAGAATCAATTTAATATTATAGGGGTTTCTTATGCCCAGCCCCGACCCAATAGGCGCAGCAAGTGGCATGACGGCTGAACATCCTGCATCTTCCAATTTTTTACAAAGAACAACATCGTCAGTGCAATAAGGCAATACGTGAAAATCATCTTTGATTAAAAGCTTTGATGCTTCCAGAGTAGCCTCGTTATCTGGAAACAGAGTTTTTTCATCTCCAATAACTTCGACTTTGACGATATTACCGAGCCCCGCTTCTCTTGCCAACTCGCAAGTCATCACCGCTTCCTTAACGGAATAGCAGCCTGCGGTATTGGGAAGAAATGTGTATTTCTTTGGGTCGAGATAGTTAAGGATGGAATCCTTATTTTTGTCTAACTCAATACGGCGGACAGCCAAAGTCACCATTTCAGCCCCGGAAATTTCTATGGCCTGTCGGGTTTCCTCAAAGTCTTTGTACTTTCCTGTGCCAACAATCAACCTAGAATAGAAATTCTTTTCACCAATTTTCATGAATCCTTTATTTTTACTCATATTCCTCAAATATTTTATTGAAAGTATTGATTAAATACCGCCTCCGACCGCATGCACGATTTCAATCTGATCATTTTCCTTAATAACTGTCGATTCGTATCTTGATCTTGGAATCACCTGCTGATTGAGCGCCATAGCAAAATGTGGGGCTTGTATATCAAGTTCTTTTACCAAATCAGCAAGGTTCTGGCTCTCTTTTATTTTTCGTTTTTCACCATTAATAGTTAATTCCAAGAAAGAACTCTCCTGAAAAAGTTATCGCTAAGTTTATTTAATTATTGTAAAAATTAACCGATAATATATGCTGATCTGAAAAAAGGTGGGCATAAAAAAAGCCGCATTCCAACCCAAAGAGGGAAATGCAGCATATCTTGTCAGATGGCTTCACTTCCCTTCGCTGGTATGATCCAGATCAGGTTCAAAGGGTCGTCCATAAAAGGACTCTCAGTTTAAAAACGCCCCCAGTGATCGTGTTAATATAAGAATATTTAATATTAAACACAAGTCAAGTTTTATTGACGGAAAATTAAAAAAGAGTAGTATTTATTTATATGAAAATATTTACAGCAGGCCGTATATTAATAGGAGGTTTTATGTTTTGGGTGGCAGCTTGTGCCACTACCCCAAGAGCGATAAACCCCTATTTTGAAATGCCACCTGATCATTTGCTCGAAACCGAGTGGAAATTGTTTGCATTAGCATTACAACAACAAAAAAGTAACAAACAAGAAGATTCCATAGACCTCTGGAAACGCTTTTTAAAAAACAACCCTAGATCATTTAGAGCCTACAACAATTTGGGGATGGCGTATTATACCAACGACCAGTTATTGCCAGCTATTTCAGCTTTTGAAACAGGTTTAACCCTCGAACCCTTTGACCATAAAATCAAAAAAAATTTAAAAAGAACCTTGAGGTTTAAGGTAACGCTATTGCGCGAAAATAAAGACTATGATGCAGCCATCAATTTCTTAAAACGAATCTTCGAACTTTCCAAAGAACCTGCACGCGAAAAAGTAGCGCTAGAAATTGAAACTCTGGAAGATCTTATTTTTATACAGGTAAAACGATCCAACACTTTGGAAAACTATGAAACCTTTTTAGCCCGATATCCTAACAGCCCGAAAAACTCGGAAGAAGCGCGTCGTCAAATCGAAAAAATGAAACTCCAGGAATTTCCTATAAGTGAATTGCCAACCCGGGAAAGTAATAGCCCATCGTCATCTTCCTCCATAGTAAGTGAACCTATTACTATCGAGTCTATGGAAACACCAAAATCTTCCATGTCAGATCCAATAATCCACGAAAAGACCATTGAAATTGTAGCCGAGCCTAAACTGGGAGGAAGATCGAAAATAATGCAGCC
>CAYYIR010000181.1:0-4280 GCA_964471995.1 uncultured Nitrospina sp.
TGATATCTTCCTTCCCACCTTTTGGAACACGAGTCAAAATGGCATTTGTAGAAGGGTCAGCAACTTCAAATGTTTCTCCACTAGTGGCATCGATACGTTTACCATCTATCAATAATTTTTGTGGTTTTGAAAGGAACTCTTTAACGGGTGATATCGGTTCGGGAATGGTTACTGTATCCATTGAGGTCTCCTAATAAAACTTACTTAATTAGAAATAGCTTTACGGTGAACCCTGCAATAATTTTTAGATGCCTTATTATTATCGAAGATTACATTGAAATGAAAGAATTTTTTTGCTTATTGGTAAAAGAGTAGGAGGGAAATTTCAGGAAAATTTGATAGAGACAAATAAATTTGTTTGATTAAGGGTTCTATTGATTCAAAGTTAATTCGAGGTTTTTATTGAATCCAAATGAGAGGCTTATATATCCAAGCTTTGTCTCCATCACCAGCCTCAATATGTACCCAATCTCTCTTAATTTTCAGGACTTTCATTGAAAAAAACTTATCCTGAGGAGACCAGCGGACTTTTGGAAATTTAGTCCCTGGCCCTGTTCGCAGGTTGGTTTTATCGTTTTTAATAACGGCGCATTTATATTTTTGTGTAGTGAGAGGACTGTATACCCAATAAATATCGCCATCTAAATCTTGTATTCGCTTCCAAGCACCTTTAATGCTCAGTTGTTTAAATGGCATGTACTTGAAAACTTCCCATAATTTTTCGTGCTTGGTTCCCGGCCCTTTTCTTAAATTGGCTCTTTCATTTTGGATGCACAAGGCTTCACTATTTTGAGGAGTGGCGCTACAAAACCCTAGTACCAAAATAATTTGGGTCAATAAAAGGACTGATTTAATTTTGAGCATGCTTTATTTATATGGGGATATTTAACTATTAGGAAACTAGCAGAAAATTTTTTATTGCATTATATTTACCAAGCATATCAAATTTTTATTTGCGCATCTTCTTTTTTCTATTTTAATTGTAAATAAATTTTGGTGTCGGAATTTTTAAATCAAACTGGATTGAGCTTTGATACAAATTTTAACAGTTCTTCAGCTAATTTTGATAGTTGCGGTCATTATTTATTTGACTGTTAACATCGTATATCTCGTACGATTGCAGCCTTTAGTTAAACTGATTTCTAATCCACCTCGATTATCAGTTTGTGTTCCCGCCAGGAATGAGGAAAGGGGTATCGAGGCATGTTTGCAATCTTTGTTAAATCAAGACTACCCAAATTTCGAAGTGATTGCCATTGACGACCATTCTACAGACAGGACAGGCGACATTATGCGAAACTTGGCACAAGAAAATTCCCGCCTAAAGGTATTGAAAGCGGCAGACTTGCCAGAAGATTGGCTGGGTAAACCCTTTGCTCTGCATCAGGCTTTTAAAGTTGCTCAAGGAGAATATTTGTTGTTTACAGATGCTGATCCAGTTTTTAAACCAGCAGCCTTAAATACCGCAGTGCATGTCATGCGTGAAAGAGATCTGGATGTGTTGACATTGATGCCAAAGGCGGAGTTTGGATCGTTTTGGGAAAGGGCTGTACAGCCAGTTATATTCGGGTTCATAGCATCATTGACACGCTTTAAAAATGTGAATGACCCGGATCATGGAAGTGCGATGGGGTTCGGTGCTTTCCTGATGTTTCGGCGTTCAGCCTATGAGAAAATTGGTGGTCACGAGGCCGGAAAGGCGGATGTTCTTGAAGATGTTTTGATAGCAAAACGTGCTAAGAGGGCAGGACTCAAATTATTTGTTGCTGATGCTAAACAGTTATTCTCCATTCGAATGTATTTTGGGCTAAAAGAGATATGGTTCGGTTGGGAAAAAAACATGTTTTTGGCAATGAAGGAGTCTGTATTAAGAGCTACTTATAATGTTTCCGTGGTTCTTGGGTTTGTCTTTACGCCATATATTATCTTGGCGATAAATATATTTGAACAAATCGGGTGGTTATGGCTTGGGATGGCCCTAGTAGGTGTTGTTCTAGTTTCTGCTGCTGCCTACAAAACCTGCGATGAGATGGGATTGCACAGGAATAATGCAGTCTTTTTCCCAATGGGAGCCTTAGTAATGGCTGCGATCATGGCTAATTCTATGTTTCATACTCTCGTACGAAAAAAAACTAAATGGCGTGGTAGGGTTTATTCAGTGAAGTAGGCTTATTGAATACAGGGAATGTTTAATTTCTTGTTGAAGCCGGCGCTACTTTCAATGCTTTGCTTTGAAAAAAGACAAGAGACTATTAGCTTTTGGAATTTTACCCTTTTGCATCTTGCCAGTATTGTTCGAGTTCCTCGAGAGGAGTTTCTTTTAGAGTCTTGCCACGTTTAGCTACTTCGGCTTCAATATGTTGAAACCGTTTGATGAATTTGTTGTTAGTCGCCCGCAATGCTTCTTCGGCATCAACCTGATTGAATTTTGCTATATTGACCAATACAAAAAGGATATCGCCGAGTTCTTCTTTCATATCCTTTTTTTTTCCTGATTGAACAGCTTTTTTAAATTCTGCAACTTCTTCATCCAATTTGTCTAATACGGAGTTGATTTTATCCCAGTCAAACCCTTGTTTTGCAGCCTTCTTCTGTAGTTTTTGTGAACGTTGTAAACTGGGGAGATGTGAGGGGATTCCATCCAAGACCGATTTTCTTCCAATCTTGCTTTTTTCTTGAGTTTTAATTTCTTCCCATTGAGTTACCACTTGATCAGGTGTTTCGAGATTTTTTTCTTTAAAGACATGGGGGTGGCGGTGCACCATTTTATTGCTGATCGATTCAATAACATCGGCTATATTGAATTCATTTTTATTTTCAGAGATTTTTGCATGGAATAAAATTTGGTAGAGCAAGTCTCCTAATTCTTCTTTAATTTCTTCTGGATTATTACCATCTAATGCTTCAAGAGTTTCATAGGTCTCTTCAACTAAATAAGGTTTTAGGGATTCTCTAGTTTGCACTTTATCCCAGGGACAGCCATTTTTGCCCATCAATATGTCGACGATTTCAGTTAATTTTTTAAATTCGGCAGTCATTTTTTATGCCATAAATTTTAAGATGACAGAGTCGGCAAGGAATAGCCCTTTCCTTGATAAGGCAATACGATTCTGGTTAAAGGTTATGAGCTCTTGATGGATCAGGGGGTCTAGGACCTTCCCATAAACTTTTTGAAAGGATACTTGGAATCGTCTCTCAAAAGCTTCTACTGAAACTCCTTTTAGCAGTCTAAGGCCTAGCATCAGTGTTTCTCCCATTGCGTTAATAGGATCTAGCCGTTCTTTTGTTTCAATTGCATTTTTTTTAGCTTTGATTTCGCGGATGTAATTTGAAGGTAAATTCGTATTTTTGAATCTTTCCCCATTCAAGTATGAAGAGGCTCCTGCTCCGACACCAATATACTCTCCATTATTCCAGTAATTAATATTGTGCTGCGATTCCATTCCGGGTTTTGCAAAGTTTGAAATTTCGTAATGCTGATAGCCTTTATTTTTAAGAGTTCGAATGGTAGTTTCATACATTTCCAATTGGATTTCCTCGTGGGGCAAAATAAGCTTTCCTCTTTTATGTAATTTAAAAAATGCAGTGGCTGGTTCAATCGTGAGGTTGTATGTTGAGAGATGATCGGGTTTTTTATCGATGGTTTTTTTTAAATTAGATTTCCATTTTTCTATAGTTTGACCAGGCAAGGCAAAAATGAGGTCCATTGATAGGTTTTTGAAATTGGCTGACCGCGCCTGATACACTGTTGAATGAATTTCTTCCTCACTATGCACTCTTTCTAGTAATTGCAATTCCTTTTGATCGAAGGATTGCACGCCGATGCTGATTCGGTTGTAACCTGCATTACGTATTTTCTGCAAATTCTCCAATTTAATCGTTGCGGGGTTTGCCTCGATTGTGATTTCGCAATTGGGTGTTAAATTAAAACTTTGCTGAACCGTATTGAGTATTTGTTTTAGTTGTGATGGAAGAAGGATCGTAGGCGTACCACCCCCCATAAAGATAGAGGTAATGGTATATTTTTTTTGTGCATAAGATCTAAGTTCTTTTAGTAGCGCATCTACATAGTGAGCCGACTCTTCACGGTTTTCTGGATGCGAATTAAAATCACAATAACCACATTTATGCAAACAATATGGAATGTGGAGGTATAATCCTAAGTTCATGGTAATATTTTAGTAGGAAGTATGATTATTACACTATGGAATCTAATCTTACACATGAAACCTGTATTTGTGAAAATTTTAATAAATAAGTTTTGCTTGTGAATCAACCTA
>CAYYIR010000182.1:0-4263 GCA_964471995.1 uncultured Nitrospina sp.
CCCCCCCCCCCCCCCCCCCCCCCCCCCCCCCCCCCCCCCCCCCGCCCCCCCCCCGGGGGCCTGTAATGCTGAACCAAAAGCCACTACACCTGTAATTCTCTAGACGGCTATAACCTCATAAAGTATGGCACATTGTATAACAAATTCTTAAATAAAACCAGCCTATAATAAATCTACCTAACCTTTAAAAGTTAAATTTTAAAATTAATTCCCCGCTGTATTAGTCATTCAACCCTCGTTATCTTATTTAAGATCTTCGCCAAATAACAATGTGAACCGTTTGAATTGGAAGCCTGTCAATATTTTGGTATCCTTTTTATACCAACGTTAAATATCTAAAATGTTTATGGTCGGAATAAAGGGAGTGATTTCTAATTAATACTACCTTTTCTTTTCACCCGCTCGCTTATTGTTTTCGGGTAAAATAATTTTAATGGATACCCTGACTGTTGTTGCAGTAACGATAATTATCTTACTTGGGTTTTCAGTAAATTACCTTCTGGATCCCGACATCCGTCAAACGGCCTTAAATTTTGTGCTTTGGATTTTTGGTGCCTTGCTGATTTTTTCTGCTGTAAAAAGTTTTTATCTCGGTGAAATGAGTACCTTCACGGCTAGCGAAGGCGAGGTGAAGATTTTAATGGATAAAAATCCTTTGCGTTTTTGGGGTAGTTGGATATTTAAAGTGATATTGGGGAGTTTCATACTTTATTTTTTGTATAATAAATCTAAGCAAAAAAAAGTTGATTAAAAAGTGGACGCGACTGAACTTATTAAAACATTCGTTATTCTTGTAGCCGTTATAGATCCGATTGGCAATATACCTGTCTATATTGGTTTGACCGCGAACAAAACTGTTGAAGAGCATAAATCCATTGCTCTAAAAACTTCCTGCGCTGCCATATTTTTGCTAACTGTCTCTTTTTTATTCGGGAAATATATCATCACCTTTTTCGGTATAAAAATGTCTGCCTTCAAACTCATTGGAGGAATATTTCTTGTCTATATCTCTTTTACCATGTTGTCCAATACTAAAATTTCTTACCTTTTCTCAGAGGATGACATCGATAAAAATGATGACATATCTTTGATGCCGCTTACTTTCCCTTTATTTATTGGACCGGCAGCAATAAGTATAGTTATCATCCAATCCAACGAAGTTTCTACTCGGTTTGAAAAAATTATTTTTTTATCAGAGTTTATTCTGATTGGGCTTTTGATTTGGGTGGCCCTCCAGTTGAGCCGAATCATACTTAACAGCCTCAGCAAAACCGGGACAAAATTTATCCATCAGATCATGGGCTTGCTTTTAGGCAGCCTGGCTATAGGCATGATCACCGAGGAGTTAAAAATTCTTCTGCCAGGCTTGTCATGATCAAAACTATGGAATGATTATGGATAATAAAAATACCGGTTTGCTCAAAGGTGGATATAAGGCGAACCGACACAATTTTTAAAACCAACTATAGAACCAAAAATAAAGAGATAAGCAGGAGCCCAATCATGGAAGACGATGAGATACTTAAAAAATATGGCGATACTCCTTTGCATTTCTCGCATTACTATAATTTCTTATTCATATTTAAAAGTACAATTCTCGAAAACGGAGAACAGATAACTTTGCAATTGGGAGGGAATATGGAAAAGGTTTCTGCTCTCGTGATCGATGCTAAAGAACCTATGACTCTAAATGAAAACGGAGAGAACGAAATTGCCTTCATCAAAGATGAAGAAAAAAAAGTTATCTGGAAACAAGAACCTGATTTTTAATTTTTAGAATCTAAAATCAGTATTACTAATTGCTCGTAAGTTTCTTTTTACCCCTTTTATTAGGTGCGGAACCATTGAAACTGGTTTCAAATTCTTTCCAGAATTTTCTGCTCAATTTCTGACCTGAAATTATTTTTTTTAATTTATTTTTTCTATCTAGAACGCGGACTTCATGAAACATAAGAGAACCTCACTCCGGAATTAATGTGATTGTTATCTCAACATAAACTATAAGGATTAATTTATAATTAACCCTGAATTAAGTAATTTTAATATAAGGTCCATTATTTCAATGTTGGAGCGCTATTCGGAGCTTATTATTCAAATTTTTACGAGCTTTGAATTGACTATAAATCCACAAAAAATTATTAGAAAAATATGAACTTTTTTATGGATTCTTATATGATAGCCAAATAAAAACGAGGTTTAATATAGACGGGAGAACCTTCAATGAGTGAGGCAGAGAAAAAGATTTATCATTTTAACTCGAATATTCGTTCTAATACGGGTTCGAGATCCAGCATGACGAATAACGAAGACCGTTACCTGCGTGCCTTGGAAATTCAAGAGCGTAAAAGAGCCTTACTAGAAGAAGAACTGGAAAAAGAAAGAAAAATTCAAGAATTGGAAAATCCAACCCCACCACCTGCTGAAGAGAGTGCCGAGGTCATTGAAGAGCTGCCCGCTGAGGTTGAAGAGACATCTGCAAACGAGATGGAAGCAACAGAATCTGTTAAAGAAGAAACTCCTGCGGTTACAGAAACTCCCAAACCTGCAACGGTTGTTGATACTGGCCCAAAAGTTCCTGGCCCCACACCGCGAAAAGATTTCAGCTCCGAAGAAAAAGCCGCCATGTTAAAAAGAGCTAAAGCGCACGCTGCTGAAGTCGCAAAAAGAAAAGGCTAAACAACCAGCTTTAATATTTTTTTCTAAGCCGCGATTTTTCTCTAATCCAGGATATTTAATACTTGTTCAGGCGGGCGTCCCAGCACTGCTTTCCCATCGACAACAACGATGGGACGTTCAATTAGAATAGGGTTCTTGACCATACAATTTATTAAGTCTTCGTCACTTAACTTTGAGTTCGCCAAGCCCAATTCTTTATATTTATCTTCTTTTTTGCGTATTAGATCAAGCGGGGAAATTTTTAGTAGAGACAGAATTTCCTTAAGCTTTTCTGGTGTCGGTGGATTTTTAAGATACTCAATGATCTTAGGGTTTATTCCCTGTTCTTCAAGTAGCTTTAGAGTCTGGCGGGATTTGCTGCATTTCGGATTATGGTAAAGGGTAAGTGACATAACCCATTAGACTTTCAAGTAACGGTTTATTACATCTTCCCCTAAATTTTCCATGGCATCGGTCGCCACATCGCGGCCTTTATCCAGAATGCAAAAATTTTGGGCGACACGTCGTGCAAATGGGAGTTTTTGCTCTACTAGCAATATGGTCAGTCCCTCTTCATTCAGCCGAATGATAATGTCACCTATTTCATGCACAATATTGGGTTGAATACCTTCTGTCGGTTCATCCAGAATTAGAAGCTTAGGGCTGATACTCAAGGCACGACCTATTGCCAGCTGTTGCTGCTGGCCTCCAGAAAGATCTCCCCCGCGACGATTGAGCATTTGTTTTAATACGGGAAATATCTCAAAAATATACTCAGGGATTTCACGTAGGCCGTCATCACGGGCAAGTAAGGCTACACGAAGATTTTCTTCGACACTTAGCTGCGTAAATATTTCTCTTCCCTGTGGAACATAACCAATTCCTTTGCGGGCTCTTAACTCTGCTGGTTTACCCGCAAGTTCGTTGCCTTCAAAAAAAATGGAACCCGAGCTTACTGGTAACAATCCCATGATAGATTGAAGCAAGGTTGTTTTCCCCACACCATTTCTTCCCATCAAGCAGGTGCAGGTTCCCGGTAAAACATCGAGGTCAACATCCCAGAGGGTATGACTTTCGCCATAAAATTGGTTTAAATTTTTAATGTTTAACACGTTTAACTTCCTAGATAAACTTCCATGACTTTTGGGTCTTTTTGCACATCTTCCATTTTTCCTTCTGCAAGAACACTTCCCTCATGCAAAACCGTTACCCTGTTAGCAATAGAACGAATAAAATCCATTTCGTGTTCAACAACCACGACTGAATGTTTGCCGGCAAGTGAAGCTAGAAGCTCCGCTGTGCGCTCTGTTTCCTGGTGCGTCATCCCGGCAACAGGCTCATCGATCAATAAGAGTTTTGGGTCCTGAACAAGAAGCATTCCAATTTCCAACCACTGCTTCTGACCATGCGATAACAAGCCAGCCCGAAGATTTCTTTGCTCAGCCAATCCAATGGTTGCAAGGTCTTTTTCAATTAAATCTTTCTGCTCACCACTCAAGGACTTTGTCAGAGAGGTCCACACATCTTTTTTAGCATGAAGGGCCAACTCTAGGTTTTCAAAAACTGTATGATTAAGAAAAACCGTTGGTTTTTGAAATTTACGACCTA
>CAYYIR010000183.1:0-4246 GCA_964471995.1 uncultured Nitrospina sp.
ATGGCATTATCCTTGGCATCGGTTTCATCTTCGGCATCACAAGAATATTCCCAAGTAGAGTTTAAAGTTGGAATTTTTTCTAATCCGTGTTCTTCCAATCTTCCTATGACCTCAGCCAACACATCTTCGTTGAGTTCTTTAAATTCTGCTGCGACAAGTACTTTGTACTGCAATGGTCTTCCTCCTCTTTGATATTAAAAAAAAGTTGTAAAGCCTAGTGTATAATAAGCCGTCTAGAAGGTGTAGTGTTTTCAAACCGAGTCCGGGCTGTTTTTTCCTGACTTCCATTTTTGGGGTTTTCGCCCCAGCTGGAGCAAGTCCATTTGTCTTCTTTTCAGCGGTTCATATCCAATATTTCCTGGAACGTTTTTGGTAAGGTATGTGTTCAGATCCTCCTGTTTGGCGTATCTGTTCTTTTAGCTCGATATCTAGGTAAAGAGAAGCTGGGAGTTTACGCAACCCTCCTGGTGGTTCCCACATTTGTCCGTCTGCTCAACCATTTTGGATTAGAATTTCTCATAAACAAAAAAATTCCAGAATTAAATGTTTTGGACCCAAGTGGAAAACAAACCCGCTATCTTATAAAAAGTTTATTGGCAATTCGAGTAGGGACATCCATTTTTTTCGGTATTTTAATTTATGTGGGCCTTCCTTATTATTTGGATTTTATAGGGGCCCCTGAATTGGTGGAATACCGCCTAGTTTTGATTCTTTATTTTCTGGTTATTTGTTTCAATTCTTTATTAAGTACTTTATTTATGACGCAGTTACGGTACCGAGTGGTTTCTTTAACTGAAATAGGTTGTACGTTTTTAAATCTTATTTTTCTTGCGGGATTCATTTTTCAAGATTGGGGAATTAAAGGTGTTCTTTATGCCTATATTATTTCTACAAGTATAAATATCATTATTTATTTTGGATTAGCATGGAACGGTATTAAAGGAGAAGCCCATGCCCCTGACTTTAAGGAAATGTATTCCTTGGCAGGAGCTACTTATTTGACCGCGCTATTGAGTCTCGGATTGATTACGCAGGCCGATGTAATGTTGATGAATTATTTTCAAGTTAAACCTTCTGGAATAGGTTTCTACCATCTCGCTACTAGTTTGGGAGGCATGCTTGCTTTTGTTCTCGTTGGAGTAGGCCCTTTGGCTCTTTCTATTTTTTCTGAAACTTATACACGAGGAGCGGAAAAGGAGCTATCTCAAATTTGGTGCCAAATTGTCGGATTTGTAAGTTTTCTTACAATTCCTATTTTTGTGTTTGCCTTTTTCCATTCAGAACCTCTAATCAGTTTTGTGTATGGCGAACAATTTCAACAAGCGGGCCATTTATTATCGCTCTATATAATGTTTGTAGGTAGTGCAACGGTACTTGGGCTAGATTTTGTTACTTCCACCTTATTTGTTATGCATAGACGTAATACAGTGGTTAGAGTTACTGTGGAGGGAAGTATTTTGAATATTGGATTAAACTTGATACTGATCCCGATATATAAAGAGAGTGGGGCTGTGTTAGCTACAGGATTCGCAATGCTTTATATGGTTGGCCGCCAACTCTTTGTCATCCACAAAAATATAGATATTTCAAAAGTATGGCCCATTATTGGGAAATGTTTTTTATTTTCTATAATTGCTGTGATTCCGACACAGGTATTGAACTTTTTTATTTTAGATCACATTTTTGGAAGTTTTTTTGTTTTTGTTTTTGTTTTTTTAATAACTCTCACCAGTTTCAAACCTTTTACAAAAACTCAGGCTAAAATGCTAAAAAATATTCATCCTAGTTTTCCGCAATGGATCAGTTGGTTTGTACGAGTAAATTAAATTTAAAAGGCATCAATGTTTGCAGAAGGGTTTTGTTCCGCTTTTTTTGCAATCGCCCAAATATCATTGCAAAAAAGTAGATTAAAAGGATGAAATAAAGAGAGTGGATAAGCGTGGCAAACTACCTGTCTAAATATTTCTAATAATTGCATACCCACAGAAGTCTTCTTAACTGGAATAACATATTCCGAACCCATCCAGACTTTTGAATTAAATCCTGTTTGCTTAAAACATTTTTTTAAACTATAGAAGGTTTGTTCATTGACATGCGCTTTTTTGTCAATTTCGGTACGTGAGGGCCTTGTTAGTAAATTTTGTCGGAACAATCTATTAAAGAATTTATTGAGAGGTTGTTCCCAATAGGGATAGCCAAAATCACAATACCACCGGTTGGGAGCTGTGTGGATGATGAGCTTTCCATCTGTTTTTAAGATACGTCTGCATTCTCCAAAGCATTTTTTTAGTTCTTTTGGGTACAAATGCTCTACAAGATCTGTCATGAATATAAAATCGAATGTTTGATCTGGAAAATCCAAACATGTGGCATTTGAATGCTTGGCTCTAATTTTACCTTTCAATTCGGTAGGTTGTTTGTCGATGGCTTTTTGTACTATTTCCAAAGCATCCCGCGAATAATCTATTCCAGTAACATTCGCACCTTTACGAGCTAAAGCAATCATCAAATCACCTCGCCCACACCCAATATCTAAAACGCTATCTCCATCAGTTAAGCCGCTAACGTTGATGGCATAAATAAATTTAGGAGCGGTTTTTTCTTCCGCAAAATAATGAACGCCATCCGCGGACTCAAAAAATTTTTTATCGTAAATTTCGGGGTCGACACCTTTTATTTCAGAGGAAGATAATTTATTTAAATCGTCCATTTTTAGTTAGAATTTTGACTCATTATTTCTAGAAATGTCCAAGTATAATTTCATTTTATTCAACGACTTATTATATGCTATTAATCTTTAAAATGAAAAAATTGTGACAGTGAAAGTGCTAGTATTTAAATTTAATTATGAACTTTCTTTACAGTGCAAATTATTGAAAATTGAATTATTCAACGATATGATTCGGCTGGACTATAACTTAAAAAAAGCAAGAGAGTCTAAGCAGATTTGAATATTAAAATAAATATTTCGGATATTAAATATGGTTGAACGAGAAGAGTTTAAATTCTGCGGGAAACTCCTGGGGCCTGGTAAACCTCCATTCATAGTGGCGGAAGTAGGATTTAATCATAATGGAGATGTTGAGCTTGCTAAAAAAATGATTGAATCGGCTGCTAAAAACGGAGCTGATGCAGTCAAGTTGCAAACCTTTGTGGCAAAGGAAATGATTTCTAACAAATTGATTGCCGATGATCCTGACAACCCAGGTCATGACATCCCTTTCTATGAATTTTTCCAAAGGTATGAACTTTCCCGGTCCGATTATGAAACACTTTTTGCATACGCTAAAACTTTAAACATTCCTTTGTTTTCGACACCTTTTGATGAATCATCATTGGAGATGTTGACGGACCTAGGTGTACCCGCTATTAAAATTGCATCTCCCGATCTAACCTTTCTTCCATTTCTTGAAAAAGTTTCCGAAAAAGGTCTTCCCGTAATACTTTCAACGGGAATGGGAGACGAAGAAGAAATTTTTCAGGCGCTTAAAATTTTAAAACCAAAGTGCTCGATTATCCTATTGCATTGTGTGTCTAACTATCCTTCGCGTTACGAAGAAATGAATCTTCGATGCATGGAAACAATGAGGTCGAAATTTAAAGTGCCAGTGGGTTTGTCTGACCATACGATGGGTAACTTATCCGCTGTGGTTGCAGCTTCTTTGGGTGCGGTACTCATCGAAAAACATTTCACGGTAGATCGAAAATTGTTGGGAGTCGATCAACCCATCTCTATGGAACCGCAAGAATTAAAGCAACTCAAGATAGATCTAGCTGATGTAACAAAGATAATGGGCGATGACAAAAAACAAATTCAGCCTTCAGAGGTTTCTGTTAAACAGTCGGCTCGGCGAAGCCTTGTTGCTAGATTAGATATTTCCTCCGGAACCGTATTAACTTCAGAGATGATTTCTTTCAAACGGCCGGGTACGGGAATTTCGCCCGTAGAAATAAATGATGTTGTAGGAAAACCCTGTAACAGGGATATCCTTGCAGAAGAAGTTCTTACTTGGGATATGTTCTAACGTAAAAGCAAACCTTGGCTTTATAAAGTTAATTTGGGAATTGAAAAAAAGAAACTAAACCTAAAAACCAGATAACATTCGTTTTGCTGGTTGGAAAGAATTTTGTCAGCCTAGAAATCCTTTTCTCTCCTCCTACTGATAGTTTTGTTAAAAGTAGCATCACTCCATCGCCATAAGCCTGCGGCAATGCTACCGAGAATGCAATGGGTGAGTGCAGAGAT
>CAYYIR010000184.1:0-4196 GCA_964471995.1 uncultured Nitrospina sp.
GTGAAGCGATCGGAGCAACTCAAGCATTCCCGTCTCCTTCGGATCACATTACCTTCTTTATTTAAGCGTGAATCGATCACCTTGTTTTCCATTCCAGAGCAACTAGGACATTTCATTTAGCAGGTATCTATATATTAGTGAGTTCTGAGTGGAGAGGAAACTGATCACAAAGATCTCGAACTTGTTTTCTTGTTTCTAAGTGAAAACCGTCTTCCTCAATTTTATCCAGAGTTTGAATTATAAAACCACCAATTACTTCCATTTCTTTTTCCTTCATTCCACGAGTAGTCAATGCGGGGGTTCCTATACGCACCCCCGATGTAACAAACGGACTGCGAGTTTCAAAGGGAATGGTATTTTTATTTACCGTGATTCCAGCTTTTTCCAATGCCGATTCAGCATCTTTTCCGGTAATATCTTGAGGCCTGAGATCCAGGAGCATCAAATGGGTATCCGTTCCGCCACTAACAATTTTTATACCATTAGCACTTAGAAATTTTGCTAGGTGTCGAGCATTGGCAACAACCTGCTTCTGATATAAAAGAAAGTCTTGGCTTAATGCTTCTTTAAAAGCAACTGCTTTTGCCGCAATCACATGCATGAGTGGGCCGCCTTGAATCCCCGGAAAAATCTTTTTATTGACTTCTTTTGCAAATTCTTCTTTACAAAGAATCATCCCGCCACGGGGTCCACGTAATGTTTTATGAGTAGTAGTTGTTACAAATTCTGAATAAGGTACAGGTGAAGGGTATAGCCCAGTAGCTACTAAACCAGCAGGATGTGCAATATCTGTCATAATTTTTGCGTTGACATCATCTGCTATTTCTCGAAACTTCACTGGATCGATAATTCTAGGATAAGCACTGGCCCCTACTATAATGAGCTTTGGTTTATGCTTTTTTGCCAACATTCCCACTGCTTCATAATCTATAAGCTCAGTTTCTTTATTAACACCATAAGCTACAACGTTGTATGTATAGCCTGAAAAATTTACAGCACAACCATGAGTTAAATGGCCCCCATGCGATAGATCCATCCCTAAAATAGTATCACCAGGATTTAACAGGGTGTGAAAAACAGCCATGTTTGCTTGAGAGCCTGAATGCGGCTGAACATTTGCATGCTCGGCAGAAAAGATTTTCTTTGCCCTTTCAATAGCAAGGTTTTCGGCAATATCGACAAATTCGCAACCTCCATAATAACGTTTACCAGGATACCCCTCGGCATACTTGTTAGTCATAACAGAACCTTGAGCTTCCTGTACTTCTCGACTAACAAAATTTTCAGAAGCAATCATCTCCAATGTATTATTTTCACGATCCGTTTCGTCCTTAATGGATTGTGCTATTTCTGGATCAAACTCATCAAGTCCCAATGTAAATTCCTCCTTAGCCAGCTTAGTTAGACCGGATTTAACCCGGTGATCTGAATTTCAAATTAGCATCAATTTTATTTATTTTATCAAGTCTTCTTTGATGGCGCCCTCCTTCGAAATTGGTCTTTAACCAAATTCCCACTATTTCTAAGGCTAAATCTTTACCGATTACCCGTCCCCCCATTATAAGAATATTGGAATCATTATGCTCACGACACATTTTTGCAGTATATACATCTGAACAAAGGGTTCCACGAATACCAGGGAATCGGTTAACTACAATTGACATTCCTACACCGGTTCCACAAATAACGATCCCCCTTTCAACTCTTTGCTCTAAAATTGCGTGCGCAATTTTTATTCCATAATCTGGGTAATCCACAGAATCAGTATTGGAAGGACCCAAGTCTTCAATTTCCAAACCCTTATTTTGTAGGCTGCTAATCACATTTTTTTTAAGGTCAAATCCTCCATGATCTGAAGCAATGGCAATTTTTTTCATGACTTTGATTACATTATTTTTATAACTGATTAGAAAGCATCGTTAAAGGGAGAGTGATTGGTCGTTTAATTCCGGCGAGGTAATCTTAAGTTACTGTTTTAACCTTAATGGGATACTAAGTAAACATTCAGGTTTTGTCAACCAAAGTAACTGAAATAGCGCCAGAGGTCATATTTATTGATATTATTTTAAAAAAAAACTAAAATATTAAAAGTTAAAACTATTTAAAAACCAATCTCTTATGTGGAAAAATATATTTCTCGAATCTTGTTTGCTTTCTGCTTTAATTTTTGGCGGTTTTTATATTAATGCAAATTATATTAAAGAAGAATTATATGAAAAAAAAGAAAAAACTTTGGCTCGTATAAGCGGTGCTGCCACACCTACAAATAATATAAGCGGGAAAAAATCTGAATTTTTAAATAATATTTCAGGGGCATCATTTCCTGCACCATCCACAATCAAATAACAAACCTCGTATTGCCTTCGCATTCTGACCAAACGTCAATTCGCACAGAAACTTTATTACTCCTCTCCATACTATTTATTTATTTTTTTATCTTTTTCCCACTAGCCCAGGCTTTTTTAAAAGACAAACCTACCTTATATAATAATTGGAATTCTATTTATTTTTTTATGGCCCTCATCATTTTATTTATTATAGGCAAGACAAATATTTCAAAAATTGGGTTAACCAAAATTAATTTGAGCAATATCGTCTTAGGTTTGTTATTTGGAATTTTACCTATAATCAGTGTCGTGGTTTTAGATACATTAATTATAGAATTAGATCTATCTGAAAAAGGCCTATTTGCTGGTGCTGAATTAAGAGAAACAAGTGATCTATCAATAAAAACTTTGTTAATACAAGGGGTTTTTAACCCTGTTATAACTATGATTTTTATAACAGGGTATGCTTTAAATATACTAATTAAGAAAACCGAGCTTGCGATACCAGTAAATGGAATCCTATACAGCTTTATGAATTTTAATTTAGGGATCGGATATTTAGGCTTTGGAATGATTGCTGCTGGATTAACTCGATTTACAGGCTCATTGATTCCAGCTATTTTATTTAGTGTGGGTTGCGCAATTGCTAAGTTTTTAATTTTAACAAGCTATCCGCGAATCATTTCAATATTGGTTTTTCTTATGTGATTTTACCGGGTAACTTTATTTGATTTCTTTGCCTTTTTAGCAGAAGCCTTTCTTTTCTCTGCCGCCATCCTAGCTGCTTCCTTAGCAGCTTTTCTTGCTTTTACTTCTTCCTGCATATCCCTGATGGCAAGTTCTCGGTTTTTAGGATCTTCAAAAAAGCGAGACACAACCATCCCAAATTCATAGAGACCGTAAAGAGGAACTGCTAAAAGAACTTGGGTGATAATGTCCGGGGGGGTTAGGACCGCCGCCAATGCAAATGTTCCCAAAAAGGCCCATTTGCGATACATTCTCATTTTTACAGTATTAATTACCCCAAATTTTGTTAAAAGAACCATTATTAATGGCGTTTGAAACGCAAATGCAAAAGCCATGATGAGCTTAACTACAAAGGAAAAATAAAAACCGATGGTAACCTGCATTTTCCAAAAATTCGAGCCATATGCTAATAAAAACTTGAGCCCTAATGGTAGAACCAGAAAATAACAAAAAATGCCACCAAAGAGGAAAAACATGGTCCCGAAAAAAACAAATAATGCGGTAATTTTCTTTTCTTTAACTTTTAGCCCAGGGGCAATGAATCCCCAAAGATGATAAAGAATCCACGGCATAGAAATAAACACTGAACCCATGAAGGCAACTTTCATATTTGTAAAAAAGGGCTCAGTTGGAGTAATAAATGTTAATTCAGCGAATTGTTTTGGGAGAGGGTCTTCCAACCACAAAAGAAGAATATCTATAAAATAAAAGCTGAGGCCAAAGAATAGTGCAACGACCAAGCCGACCTGAATCACCCTATCTTTTATCTCGATAAGATGATGGCTTATTGGGACTTTTTCAGTAAAATTAACTTCTTTAACCACTTTTATACTCGTAAAAACCCATATGGGTTCAAAAAAAAAGCGCGGAATCTATGAAACAAGATGGCCCGCAACAATTTGTGTTTACATGAGTTATTTTATTAATGTCAATATACGCAAATGATTGTTTAATTTCAATAGTGATTCTAATTGGTTAAATTTTAATCTAATTATTTAAATAGAATATTTATAAAATTATGAATAACTAAGCAAAAATCAATAAACATTGATTCAATAATCCAAATAAGGGATAATATCCCTAATTCAGGGCCGTGGAAACATTTCCCCTTTAATTTCAATG
>CAYYIR010000185.1:0-4177 GCA_964471995.1 uncultured Nitrospina sp.
AGCCTCTGAGTTATTGCCAAAACCGAGCGCTATAAACAAAGCGAAAAAAAAGCCTGCTAGGGGGAGGTGGGAAAGTAATTTTTCGCTGAGAGTTTCAGGTGTATCCTTTTTTTCTGTAGTTATGATTTGAGCTTCTGGCATTTTTCGAAACCACGTGAGTTGGCGTTTGGCATAGTGGCGAGTTTCCCGTTTTATTTCGTAAACAGCCCTCTCTAAAGTTAGATCCCCTTGGTGGTAGCCTGTCATTTGAGCATAACCGATGCTTTTCATTGGCTTTAAATCTGGGGTGAAGCCACGATCCAATATACCTTTTACCTCTCTTTCTAGTCCATTTTCAATCATGGCATCTACACGGTAATTGATTTTTTGATAAAGCGCCGATCGATCCGATTCGAGGATAAAGGTATGAATTGGGAATTGTGTATCGGAATTGGTATCTTCTTTGTGAAACTCTGAAAATGGTTTACCCGTTTCCATAAAAACCCCTAGAGCTCTTTCGATTCTCAGTGAATCGGTTTCTGAAATTTTTTCGGCAAAATGGGGATCGATAGCCTGCAATTTTGCGTAGACGGTTTTCACTCCTTCTTTCAAAGTAGCCTGTTGGATTTTTTTTTTAATTTTTTCTGAAATTTCAACAGCACAGTCATAGTCCTGAATTAAGACTTTAAGATAAAGCGCGGTGCCTCCGACGAGGATCGGAATTTTATTGCGATTCATAAGATCGCGGATAGATTTCAGTGCTTGGATTTTAAAATCAAAAGCATTAAATTCTTCGTCGGGTTCGAGAATGTCAATTAAGTGATGGGGAATGCTTTGGCGCTCCTCTGCGGAAGGTTTGGCGGTGCCAATATCGAAATACTTGTAGACCTGCATAGAATCGGCACTGATAATTTCTGTATTTAGTTTTTTTGCCAAGGCAAGGGCAGTTTTACTTTTTCCCGATGTGGTCGGACCCGTCAACACAATTAAAGGAATCATAAATATCTTGCATCTCCTTAGTATAACGTTCACCTCTATTATAAACATAGAGTGGTGAATCGACTATTAAATCACTCTTTTTACCTTTAATAGCGTCTACGAGAAATATTTTGGCTTCTGCATTTTTGTTTCCATGGATAAAGCGAATACGACTTGGAAACAGCTTTTGATTTTCAAGTTCGCGCAATGTTTCTTGTAATCGGTTGGATGGGTAAGTCAGAGTTATATGGCCACCTTTTTTCAAAAAATGTTTTGCTTTTTCGAGCATGTCTTGCAAATTTAGTTTCAACTCATGTCTTGCGATAGCTTTTTTTTCATCCAGATTTATACGCCCTGAGTTTATTTTGCGATAGGGTGGATTGGATATAATTAAGTCAAACTGTTCTTTAAAAAAGGTTAAATTTTGATCCAGAAAATCTCCATCCAAAATTTTTATTCTATTTTTGTTTTTGGAAGCATTTTTCTTGGCAATGGTTGCAGCGGACCCTTGAATTTCTACTCCAGTAATTTTGAGATCAGGTTCGCGATTAATCATGAGCACAGGAATGACACCGCAACCGGTGCCAATATCAAGAACTTCATATCCTGGGCGTAATATCACAAAATCCACTAACAAAAAAGGCTCAATAGAATAACGGTAACCGGAGTCGTTTTGAATAATCATTTGATTTTTAAATGACTTGGCAGGTGGCATCGAAAAAGGTAACTTGACTGTATGTTTCGCAAACGATTTTATCTTTTTATTATAGATTTGAACGCATAACCGATTTTTTGCCAGCTATCTTTGGCGGATAAAATTATAGCAATCGGTTCTTTTTCGTAAACAATTGGGTATTGCCTGAGGGTTATCAGAAACCCGTCTTCGGGTGATGTAATTACTTCAAGCCTTTTTCCGCTGTATAGATCGCGAACTTCTCCAATTTTTTGTCCTTTTTCTAACTGGTTGCCGACCTTAACCTCTTTGAGAAACATTCCTGCTGTAGAAGTTTGTACCGATATTTCTTCATCAGGTTTATAGATGCGGGCTCTGGTTTTGTTTTTTATTTTTTTATCACGATTATCTTTTAGGATTCCTTCTGCTTTCATAAAGTTCAAAATTCCTTGGAATAGGATTTCGCATTGTTTTGGATTGATAGTTCCTGGGGATCCTGCTGAAATTAGTACGGAAGAAATTTCTTGTTCCTGCCAGTGATGATATAAGCTGACCTTTTGTGTTGAAGATTTTTTTTGCCTACGGCCGATTTCAATTTGTAGATCTTGGCATATTTTTTTTGTTCTGCTGCTCGGTTTATCAATTTGGATATGAGGTGCGTCTTCGTAATGCGGTGGAGCGGAAGTTAAAATTAGACCCCAGAAGGAATCTTTTGTGTGTTGCAAAATGGTAGAGGCGATAGCTTCTGAGGTTTCGCCTTCTGGGTTACCAGGAAAAGCAAGATCCATATCCATCCCATCCAATGGCCATAAACGAGAACCAGATTGGACAGCATTTGCATTGACTACCGGAAAAGTTTGCACTTGACCTGTTAAATTATAATTTGGATCAATGCCTTCTACAACGCTGTCAAGAAATTGAGTGAGATGAGAATTTAAAAATAACCCATTGAGATGGTCCCCTTGTAGTCCGCTGACGATAGATAAAGGTTCTCCAGATTTCCCCCAAACATTTTTATAAATATCTAAATTACCTCCAAAGGGACTAGGCAATGTGAGTATTTTTTCTTTCATTTATTTCCTGTGTCTCTGGCAATGCGTGCCAACGTAGAACCTTTATGTGATAGAGGGTGTTCGCGAATAGTAAACAGTAAGCCAGAACAGGGTGAAAAAATTTCTTCTAGGATATTTCCCTTCACCGGGTCGATGACCTTGCCCAGCTTTTCGCCTTCCTTCAGCACCTCTCCTATTTCAACCTGTTTGATAAATAGTCCGGAATGATGGGCTTGTATCATCACAACCTCATCAGGTTCGACCAGTTTAGGTTCTTTACCCTTAGGGTGAGTGATGTTGAGAGTTCCGATGTCTTGAAGTAGGTTGAGCATTCCATAAAAAATCTGGTCGTTGCTGTTGGGATGAATACGAAGGCAGGTTCCTGTTTCGATGACCAAGGTTGGAGTTTTAGCCTTATTTAAGTTGAACCCTAAAGTCGAGGCAAAAACTTCTGCGTTGGGATGAACCCATATTAGATCCACATTACATTTTTTTGCCAAGGGCAACAGTTTTTTTTCAAAATCTTTAATTATGCGTATTTGAGGTAATTCCATTAACTGCAGATTGCTGGAATGAAAATCGACCACAATATCCGAAGAGGATTTCAAATCTTGAAAAAGAGTTTGTGATGTTGTCTCTACAATTGAATTGGTTTGACTTGAGCCAAATGTACGGTTGATATCTAGACAGAAGAAAGGCCAAAGTCGGGTTCCATTTTCTAGGGCCTGTGGGTTCACCGTCGGATAAATATTTATTTTCCCTTGAATGGCTTCGGGGTTTGAAATTTCCAATTCCGTCAAGTAACGCAGTAATTTATGGCAAATATAAAGTCCTTCAAATTCATCACCGTGAAGCCCGGCAACAAAAGAGACTTGGGGCTTTTCAGATTTCCCAGGAAAAATATGTTTAAGAATCTCAATTGGAGGTCCGAGCGGACTTTTAATAGAAAGGATACGTTGCGTTTGCACAGGATTATTGAATGCGGCCTTTTTTTATCTCTATATTCATGGCATCGATTTTTCTTTTTAAGGTATTGCGATTGATGCCCAGAGCTTTGGCAGCAGCTACTTGTTTCCCAAAATTTTTTCCCAGAATAATTTTAAAAAGGTGTTTCTCTACTTTTTGGATGAGAGTTTCATGTAATATTCCTTCCTTTTTGAGATTTTGGTTTTGCAAAAAGTCTTCAATGAGTCGATCCAGCCTATTATCCCATTGGTTAGGAGAAAATCCTTTTTCTTCGAGGTGAGGAGGGAGATGTTCTGGAAGAATTGGGCCGGAAAGAGCTAGCATCACTGCTCGTTTAATAACGTTTTCCAACTCCCTAATATTTCCTTGCCAATGGTAATTACTCAAAAGGATTTCTGCGTCGGGGGAGAGGTATACCGGGCCGCGAGCTAGTGATTTTGTATATCGTCTAATGAAATGCTGGGCCAGCAAGATAACGTCTTCAATTCTTTCTCTTAATGGCGGCATATCGATGTGAATAACATTCAGC
>CAYYIR010000186.1:0-4141 GCA_964471995.1 uncultured Nitrospina sp.
TTAAGCTAGCAGAACAAGGAAACCAAAAGCCTTGGACACTATTAGAACTGATATTCGTTAGTTTTTTAGGGATTAACTCTCCATTCTTTATGTTTTGATTTAGTTTGGTTAAATTTATAACCATGGGGACATCGTATTCTGATTCAATAGGTGGAATTTGCTTATCCTCATTCTCAACCCATCCATGTTTTTCAAAATGGGTTACCAAATAAATAGAATAGAAATCCTGAGAGTTTTGTTTTTTAATTTGTATAAGGGTGTTTCCATCTGGTGAAGAAGAAAAAATAGGTCCTTTTCTAATTTTCAATTGATTTGATGTAGTATCCCATAGAGTTATACGATTCCCTTTATGATCTAGAATGGAACCTGCATAGTTTTTACCTATACGCTGACCGGAACGAAAAAGTTCTTTATAATTTAACGGAATATCTTTAACTGATTGGTCATCAAAATAGAGACGAATAGTAGATTGAGAGGTAGGGCGCTCCAGGTTTTCAGTAAATTTTGTTAAAGGCGTTTTAGTGAACTCAGCTCGGACTATTTCCTTAGAATCCACAGAAACAATCATAGTAAATAAAAGTATAAAATTTATTGCTAAAAAATAATTAAGAAAATTTTTACACATATTAGTACATCTTTTTGCTAGGTTTTCACTCTGTTTTATAAGGTTTATGACAAGGTGTGCATGTTCCCATGGGGCGATGAGGCATAATAGGTATTTTTTCTTCACCTGTCATATGACACTCCATGCATTGGGTGGGAGATGGAGGTGGTTTGTGATAAGGCGCTGTATTTAAATTGGGAGCTGAACTTATAAATGAATAACCCAGACTTCCAATCACTAAAATACCAAGTACGGCCACAAAACGATAAAAATTTCTTGTTCCATCTGATTTTTTAGCCACGATATGTAATTATTACCTCATATTTAAATGCATCATGAATGTGCAATTGCATCAATTTCCACCTTGGCTCCCTTGGGAAGCGCTGCAACCTGAACGCAAGCTCGAGCGGGTCTGTTATCTGAGAAAAACCTTTCATAAACTTGATTCATTTTGGAAAAATCACCAAGATCTGATAAATAGACCGTTGTTTTAATGACATTATTTAGATTCAAACCGTCTTTCACTAAAATTGCCTCAAGATTTTGTAACACCTTTTCTGTTTCTATTTCTATACTACCTGTAACCATTTTCATTGTTTCAGCGTCGAGGGATATTTGCCCAGAAGTATATAGAAAATTACCAATTTTAATTGCTTGCGAATAGGGACCAATTGCCGCGGGGGCCTTAGAGGTTGCTATTATCTTTTTTTCCATAATTTTTCTTTCTATTTATTTCAGGTAAACTTTGCCATGGTTTTAATAAATGGATAGGATTTTGGTTCCCTTCCCAGGTGGGAAAGTACCAGCCGATGAGTAATCTTCTCGATTTCTTCAGCTTGGTTTTTGGGTATTTTAATTCTTGTACAACTTTTGATTTCAACTTCCATAAGCTTTTTTATGTAGTTTCGAGTTCCTGCGGTAAATTCGATATCAGTTGGAATTCGTCTAGAACAATTTCCACATAGAATTCCATTTTGAATAAAACTAAATTTAAAAACTCCATTTTCTGATACGGTTTTACAGACCACGCAATTATCCATTTGTGGCTTATAGCCAGAAAGTGATAGTAATCGAATTTCAAATAATCGGATTAATGAATCCAGCTCGGATTGTTGCCTTAATGCAGATAGTGTTTGTTGTAATAGATTAAATATCCGCTTATCTTGATGGCCTTCTAAAATTATCGAATCAATCAACTCCAAAAAATA
This sequence comes from uncultured Nitrospina sp., assembly GCA_964471995.1. Lineage (GTDB taxonomy): Bacteria > Nitrospinota > Nitrospinia > Nitrospinales > VA-1 > UBA8687. Next base: position 1,813 of record CAYYIR010000186.1, read on the forward strand.
TATTCCTTTATAAATTTTCTCAAAATCTTCGCGGATAGTGTGAGAAGAATCTATTATATCAGCTTGATTTAGGCGGTATAAGTTTTGGTTCTCTTTGCCAAAATAAATAAGGTTAACTTGTGACATGGGTTCTAATGAACCCCAAAATTGATTCTTTACTTTCCGAGCCCCTTTTGCGACACATTTTATTTTTCCCGAATTCTCAGTAAGAAAAGTGACCAGTCGATCCGACTCGGATAGATTGATGCTTTTTAATGCAATAGCTCGTGTTTTATATAATGCCACTAATTTATCTGCTCTAGGTTGATAAGAAAACGTTTGATAACTATCCCACCTGTATAGCCTCCTAAATCACCATTTTCCTTAATAATTCGGTGACAGGGTATGACAATAGGTAGTGGATTCATACCGTTTGCATTGCCCACAGCACGGGAGGCTTGTGGATTTTTAATTTTTGAGGCAAGCCATTTGTAGCTCCGTGTTTTTCCATATGGAATAGTAAGTAACTTTTTCCATACTTTTTGCTGGAATGGAGTCCCGAGACTAAGGTCGAGAGGAAAGTCAAAAATTCTTAAGGTTCCTTTAAAATATAGTGAGAACTGTTTGACCAGATCTTTAAATTCAGATGGTTGTTTGGTGATTTCTGCATTTGTTAATAAAGATAAATATTGTTTAATAGATGATTCGTTTTTGAGATTATTAATGATTAATATTAAACCATTAGAAGTAGCTACTAAACCAGTTAATCCAATAGGATTTGAAAAAATCGTATATATGACAGGCTTATTTAGGGGTGTTCTGGAATAAACTTTAATCATTTAAATTAAAATAGTCGCATCTGAATATTAGAATAACATACCAGTCGTTGGTGTTAATAAATTTTATGAGAAATGAGACGGTAGAGATTTATTGATTTAAAAATTCAAGCTTGGTCATGTTTTTATCAGATATTATAATAAATCCTTCAAAGAAGTGTCTCAATCTTAATATTTAAATTTAAAGAAAATTGATTATGCTTTTTATTGCTCGTTATATTGGCTGCGTTATTTTAGTATTATTGCTTAATGGAATTTCGTTTGGTAAAGACAAGTTTTTTCCAGAAATGGAATATTTTCCTGCGGGGGAGTTTGAAATGGGGAGTCCGGAAGGAAAAGGAAAGAAAAACGAACACCCTAGGCATAAAGTTTATTTAAGCCCTTTTTTTCTTGATAAATATGAAGTTACCTTTAGCGATTTTGAAGCTTATTTAGCAGCAAACTTAAAGAAGTATCCTACGATAACAGGTTGGATAGACCGCAAACCCAGGTCAGATATGATCAAAAAACCGATTTTCGGTTTGCAATGGAAACGATGTCGAAATTATTGTAGATGGCGGGGAAAAAGGATGCCCACTGAAGCCGAATGGGAAAGAGCTTCCAAAGGTAAAGAGAACAGAGTCTACCCATGGGGAAATGCAGAACCGGACAAAAAACGAGCAAATTTTGGCAAATGCTGTTTTATTCAAAAGGGCAAGGTTCTGACAGAAGTTGGGCATTATGAAATGGGAATGACTCCAGAAGGTATTTATGATCTCGGCGGTAATGTTGCTGAATGGGTAAACGATTGGTATGATAAAAATTACTATCAAAAGACACCTTATAAAAACCCTCAAGGTCCTAAAATAGGTAAATACCACGTCATTAAGGGCGGGGCTTGGAACAGTCTCCCTACGTATTTGAGGTCTTCTAGTCGTTATGGTGACAGTGATGCTAAGGATTATTATGGTATCGGTTGTCGCTGTGCAAAAAATGCTGGGCTATTTTACAAACCTAAATAAAATTTGGGGACTCGTTAATGGATGATTTGGACAAAACTCTGGATATTATGGAGCGGGATAAGTGTGTATCCCTATTGCAAGAGAATTCAGTTCGAACAAAAAAAAATAATATAAAATTTACTAAAATTAATAAGAAGAATTCACAAGAGCATTTGGATGCACAGCTTGTTTCTTATGAAAGATTGGTGCGGAATCTTATTAAGCAACTATTGAATTTAGAAAAGAAAATTCGTTTGAAATATCTCATTCCTATGGATGAGGAGAGAGCTTTGAAACTTATGGGCGTGTGGAATACTGAAGTTGAATGCGCTGTGGAAGATTTAAGTAAAAAATATAGAGATATTCATATTCAACGAAGGACGGTCGAAGAGTTTGATACAAAACTGCTTGATATGAAAACAAAAGCCAAAATTGAAATAGAATCGCAAATTCCAGTATTAAAGGAATTTCTTTTAAAGGAAATTGGCTCCTCAGAAAGATTTGATCCGAAAGAATTGAGCAATATATATGGGT
>CAYYIR010000187.1:0-4057 GCA_964471995.1 uncultured Nitrospina sp.
GCTATCCCGTCACACTATGCTCTGGATGTAGCACTCGATGAACTCATTGAAGAAACGGTTTCTGGCAGAATTAATCGATATGCGAAGGCCGCAAACTTTTTGCGAGAAGGTTTCAAAAATCTCAATATGGAGTTTTTGATTCCCGAGGGTTGGAGAAGCAATTGTCTGACAGGTTTAAAATTACCAAAGGGAATCAGCTACGAAAAGCTTCATAAGGAATTAAAAAGTAAAGGTTTTGTAATTTATGCGGGCCAAGGCAACTTGAGCAATAGCATATTTCGGATTGCTAATATGGGTGATATTCAACCGGAAGAATTCCAGCGCTTTTTAAAGGTACTAGGTACTCTCCACTAAGCCTTCTTTAAACGAGAAATTATTTCTGGAAAGGGCTGGTTTAATTACCACTTTGGTCATCTTCGACCTCGATCTCCATAGTATGCTCTTTAGCAGGATTAACTTTTAGCATCCAAGGCTCGCGCACATATTTCTCCCGTTTTTGCCTACCAAATTTCTCAAGACTACTCTTATTATCTTTAAGGAACTGCACCATCTTTGGCGTCTTATGTCTATCGACCATATCCAATGCCTACTTTTAATTCTATCAGACCTTTTTATAAAATTAATTGGATTGCAGTAAACCCTAATTAAAGTCTCCCGTCAAGCGCTGAAAGGTTAAATCCTTTTAAAATTTAACACCTCTAACAAATTGGAAGCAATACGAGCAAGTAAACACATTTTCATCTATCCCTAACTAGAGGCTTTAAATACAGAATGGGGATGTAAAGGATTAATAATGGCAAATTTTAAATTGATAGTTCGAAATGTTCATGTGTACACGAATTTGGAAGTTCGTCTAAAATCAAGAACCATGAAAGAGCAGGCTAACAAGGAAGTCGAACGAATGGTCGACAAAAAAGATTTGTTCACCGATTATGATTGGAAAATTGATGGATGTGAAGTGGGCGGAATCAACAGTTTTGATAGTAAATTAACGGATGCTATCGTAGAGCGCATCAAAGAGGAAGAAACCGATGAAAATATTTTCTGGGACGGATTAACCGCCCATTATGATTTAAATGTAGCTCATATTTTAGTCAGCACTAATTTACAAACAGCCTTGAAAGCATCTACCCGAGAAGAAGCATTTGCTGAAGCTAAAGCTCTTCGGGAAAACCCCTTCGAAGGTTACCATTGGGAAATCGAAAACTGTGACGAGGACAGCATAAATGAATTGAACGATTTCTTGAAATTTGAAATTCAAGAAGCCATTGAAAAAGATATAGAAGCTTGTATCAAAGAAGGGTAATGATTCATTCTCCCAAAACAATTCTTGCTTCCTTTAATATAAACTTTCCCTATTCTCTTCACACAAGGGATAAATGATAAATAAAATCTTCCAATACCATCGCTCATCAAAACATAATCAACATGCATTTGCACCTGGCCCCGGATATCTAGATTGGGCGAGCCAACCAGATCCCTTTCGCAGATACGAAGGTGCTAAAACACTTCCACTGATAAAAACCATTACAACCGAAAAGCCTTCTTTTTCAGAATCTTTAACCCCAAAAAGAGTTCCCAACAGACTATTAAATATTGAATCTGTCTCTCAACTATTTTTCGATAGTCTTGCGCTATCTGCTTGGAAGTCTTTTCAAGGAACGAAGTGGGCGCTCAGAGTTAATCCGTCCAGTGGGAACCTACATCCAACCGAAGGCTATCTGGTTTGCGGTCCTCTGCAGGGGCTTATCGATAAACCTTCCGTTTTTCACTACAACCCAGAAACCCATGGTTTAGAAATAAGAACTCATTTTTCAATGGAGACGTGGAAAAAAATGGAAGTTCCTCAAGGAACTATATTTATAGGTTTAAGTTCAATCCACTGGCGGGAAGCATGGAAATATGGTCATCGAGCTTATCGTTATTGCCATCATGATATTGGTCATGCATTGGCCGCAATAAACATTTCATGTTCGGGTTTGGGTTGGCAAACTTATTTAATGGATCATTTGACCCACAGTGATTTAGAAACTATTTTAGGTTTACCAAAAAAACAAGATGTTGAATTAGAAGTCCCTGATTGTCTAATTGCAATCCTAACTACGGGTGAAAATGAAAATATTTGTTTGAGTAAGCGGGATTTTACGCAAGGGTTTTCTGATCTAACCTGGCAAGGCACTCCAAATATTCTAAGCAAAAGTCATATGGAGTGGCCTGGAATAAATGAGGTTGCAGAATCGACCAGAAAAACCGAAAGTTCTTACCCTAATAAAGTTCAAAGAGAATTTTCTTCTAACCTCATAAAAGACGATAGCTTTCCGTTGAGAAAAGCTATTCATCAAAGACGAAGTGCGGTTGCTATGGATAAGAAAACCCGAATGGATCGGGATATTTTTTACCAATTTTTAATAAAAACAATTCCAAACGCCTGCCCGCTGCCTTTCCAAACATTTACCTGGGAAAGCCAAGTTCATTTGGGATTATTCGTTCACCGAGTAAATGATTTACCTCAAGGCTTATACTTTCTTGTACGCAATCCCAACCATATAGAAGAATTGAAAAAAACATTTAATACGCATTTTAAATGGGAGAAGCCTGAAGACTGCCCCACCGAATTGGATTTATTTTTACTAGAGGAATACGATTGTAGAAGCATGGCGACAGGAGTATCTTGCGGACAAGAAATTGCGGGGGATGGTTGCTTTAGCCTAGGCATGATAAGCGCTTTTGAGTCACCCCTAAAAGTCCTTGGGCCCTGGTTTTACCCGCGTCTTTATTGGGAATGTGGTGCTATTGGTCAGGTTCTATACCTCCAAGCAGAAGTGAGTGGTATTCGCAGCACTGGGATAGGATGTTTTTTTGATGATTCTGTGCATCGTATTTTTGGGATCAAAGATTTAAACTATCAAAGTTTATACCATTTTACTGTTGGAGGACCTGTCGATGACAATAGGCTAACCACACTACCACCATACTAAATTAAACAACCGGCAAATGATTAAACCTAATTATAGGCTCAGTCAACCCCTAAAAAAGGCTCAATAATTCTTAGACTTAGCAGAGACTTTCACATTCTTATATATAACGGGAACAATAGCGAGCAGACCTAGAAGGAACAATGAACCAAGAACCTTCATAGACATTACTTCTTCAATCGAATTGATTGCTGACAAATTACTTCCCGCGTGGGTATAGACATACGTTGCCGGCAACTTACCAAGCATAGTGCCAAAAAAGAAATGCCTTAAAAAAATCTGTGACAAGGCAAAACCAATATTAACAGCAAAAAATGGAAATAGAGGAATCAATCGAAAAAACAAAACACTATTAAGGGGCTTATCACAAAGGTTAATATTGATAGCCTTAACCTTTTTTAAAAATTTTTTTCTACCCAATCCCTCAATAAATGACGCGATATCAAAAATGCTAGCGCAGCTCCAAATGTTGAGCCAATAACCACAACTCCAACTCCCATTTCAGGCCCGAAAATGAGACCCGCTGCAATACTAAGAAAAGTAGCACCGGGAAGCAAAAATAACCCTATCAAAATATAGACAGCAATATAACCTCCTATCATAGCGAATATGTTTGCTTGATAAAAAGCTACCATCTCAACTCGATAGAGTTTCAGGTTTTCAAAAGTGAGGTATTGTACAGGTTCAAATAAATTAATCAGTCCAGCTCCCAACAAAAGAAATGCTGCAACTTTCCACTTTTTCATATCCAATTCACATTCCTATTAGGCATACAAAAATCAGAGCAACAACATTAAAATTTAGTGGAAGCTTAATTTGGCATTTATACAAAGTATAGATCGTTTCAATTTTGCGCTCACCTCCTAAAGCTAACCAAAAGAACTAATTAAAATTTAAAAATATATTGCTCAAATTTTATCAAAATAAATTTATTTTCATAATTATAAGTAGTTCAAGCTACAACAAAAATGCATTTCTGGTATAATCAGAATAAATATAGTTAGTGATGGTGCGGGTACCCTCCATAATTAGGCCTCGTTCTTTTTTCCTTTTCTAGGATATTTACACTCTTTTATTCCCCT
>CAYYIR010000188.1:0-4030 GCA_964471995.1 uncultured Nitrospina sp.
AGAAAAGAGCGCGTTATTCCTGATTATATACAGAAGTCCTATTACCATTTGGGTACTTCACTTTATAAAATCAACAAATTTAAAGCTGCTATTGAAGCCTTCAATTCTGCCAAAGAACTTTTTCCGGAAAACCCTCTTAAAGATTGGGCAGATTATCTTTTAATTGAAAGTTATAAACAGCAGGAAGAAACAGATAAATCGAAGGAAGAAATAAATCGGTTAGTTGATGCTAAAAATGCCGACCCCATTCTCAAACGCACTACTAAATCCAGTGCTAATATTGCGGAATGGGAAAAACAATTAAAAGAAGGATGATTTTAATTTATAATAAAATCAGATTTTAAACCCACTTCTATCCTTCCTACCTATGACGAACTCTGGCGGTAATAAAAACGAAGAAATCCAGACCCTCATTCAGAATATGGAGGCTTTTAACGAAGTCACCACACAACTCCAAAATTCCTATGATGAACTTAAAAGTAGAGTTAAAAAACTCGATCTAGAATTGTCCGATAAAAATGAAGAACTAGAAAAAAACTTGGTAGAAAAAGAACGGGTTAAAAATTATCTTAACGATATTTTAGAAAGCCAAACAAATGGAGTTATTGTTGTTGATCGTGAAGTCATAATAACTACCTATAATAAAACCGCAGGAGTTCTAACCGGGATAAAACCACAAAGTTGTCTAGGCAAAAGTTTAAATGAAGTGCTGCCTTTATTTGAACCTGTGATCTCTCGACTGGAGAAAAATCGAGCCAAAGCGATTAGTTGCGATAAAGATATTTCTAATGCAAATGGCGGAATCTTAAATGTGCGTGTCTCAGTTTCCCCTGTCTGGGATAACCACGGGGGCCGAATTGGAACGATATTGATTCTTCAAGATATGACGGAATTTCGAAAAATGGAGGAGCTAGCCCAACGAAACCAAAGGCTTAGAGAAATGGGAGAAATGGCAGCGGGAATTGCTCACGAAATAAGAAATCCTTTAGGCAGCATCGAGCTTTTTGCATCTCTACTCAAAAAAGATTTGAAAGGAAATCATGAACAAGAAGATTTAGTTCAACATATACGGGCTGGTGTTCAAAATATGGATCGGATCATATCAACACTGTTATTATTTGCAAAATCCGCTCAACCATCTCGACAACAATGTGATATTGATTCTCTTCTTACCGAATGTCTGGAAGGAATCAATAATATCCGCATTCCGAAAAATATAAAGGTGACTCGCAAATCAAGTCAAAGCACCTTGTTAGCAAATGGAGATCGCGACCTATTACGTCAGGTATTTCCTAATCTGATCAATAACGCAATTCAGGCTATGCCCAATGGAGGCGAACTGAAACTCAATGCGCAAAAATCTTCGCTTTCTAACCGAGATATGACAATTGACTCTGAAGCACGTCAATATATTTCTGTAACAATTTCGGATAATGGGGTTGGAATGTCAGCCGATAGTCTGGCTAAGATTTTCAACCCTTTCTTCACCACAAAAGATAAAGGTACTGGATTGGGCCTGGCTATTTCTCATAATATTATTAAGGCTCACCAGGGTACGATTGAGGCTATCAGTGAAGAAGGAAAAGGCACTTCCTTCACTATAAAAATTCCAAGCTGGGATGAGGATTTTGATGAAAAATAATGCATCTAAAAAAATTTTAATCGTTGATGACGAGTCCGAAATGAGGGTAGCTATAGAGACTACATTGAAAAGGGAAAAGTTTCAGCTTAGATGCGCAGAAGATGGCAAAAAGGCATTAGACACCCTAGAAGATGAAGATTTTGATCTCGTGCTTACAGATGTTCGCATGCCAAAATTGAATGGCTTAGAATTATTACGTGCGGTTAAAGAAAAGTCACCTAGAACTCAAGTGGTAGTTATGACCGCATATGGAACTATAGATAACGCTGTAGCAGCCATGAAGGAAGGCGCCTTTGATTATTTGATCAAAGGTTCGGGTTTCTCTGCGGATGTCCTGGTTTCTACGGTAAATCGTGCTTTTCTTACTCCTGAAAGTTCAATCCACCCTACTTCGCACCCCTCTTCACAAACGGAATCATTGGGAGAAAAGAAAAGAATCGTCACGCAAAATGATGAAATGAAAAAACTCCTACAATTTGCCGAAAATGTTGCCTTCAGTAAATCTACTGTTCTTATCATGGGAGAAACCGGTACCGGGAAAGAATTATTCGCGCGTTATATTCATGAATGTAGTCCCCGATCTGAGAAACCATTTATGGCGGTCAATTGTGCTGCATTACCAGAGGGTTTACTAGAATCTGAACTTTTTGGGCATGAGAAAGGATCTTTCACGGGTGCAACCGAGAGCAAAGAAGGAAAATTTGAACTAGCCAACAACAGTTCGTTACTATTAGACGAAGTAACAGAAATGTCTATGCCTTTGCAAGCAAAGCTTCTTCGAGTTTTACAAGAGCATGAAGTTGATAAAATCGGAGGACGAATACCCATTCCCGTCGATGTTCGAGTAATTGCTACAAGCAATCGGGATATTCGCAAACGCATTCAAGATCAAGAATTTCGTGAAGATCTGTATTATAGACTAAATGTAGTTCCACTTAACCTCATACCCTTGCGGGAAAGAATTGATGATATATCCGTTCTAACAGAAAATTTCATCCACCAATTTTGTGAGGAGAATGGCCAATCTCCCATCAAAATAGATTCCGCCACATTGACTCTGCTCAAGAAATATCGTTGGCCGGGAAACATCCGCGAATTGGGAAATATTGTTGAACGCTCCTGCCTTATGTGCGAGGGAGATACGATGTTGCCGTCACATTTATTTTTTGATGAAGAGTTACATTCAAAAGATAAAGGAGTGCCACGTTTATCCGGAACCATTTATGAGATGGAAAAAGAGTTGATACTGCAGACCCTTGAAGAGGTCAACGGCAACAAAACAAAAGCCGCTGATTCCCTGGGCATCAGCATCCGCACTCTTCGGAATAAACTTAATGAATACGGGGAATAAAACCCAATGGCGTCATTTCAGCAGGGTCCTAAAAGTTTCCGAATGTAGCTTTTATCTGAATCGATTCAAATAATGAGATCTTATCATGCTGACCTATAAAACCCCGTAAACCAAGCAATTACCTTTTTTAAAGTATATCCGCTCTTAAAGACAAAAATATGACGGGTTCTCCCACCTAATTCACGCAAAAAAAATCTTCCCAACCCAAATTAACTACCATAAACATATATAAATAAAAGGTTAATCTTCCAACCTTGCCCAAAAGTTACCATAGATCATAAATGGTATGGAACTTGCTGTATTAATATCAAAACCCCCGCAAATCGTGGGTTCTATTACTAACTAAAGCAATGTTTAAAAGGAAGGGCCAGGACATGGATTTTCTCACCAACATGAAAATAAGTTCGTCGGGGTTGAACGTACAAAGAAAGCGTATGGAAGCTATTTCTAGCAACCTTGCCAATCTCGAAACTACGAGAACTCCAGAAGGAGGCCCTTACCGCAAAAAAGATATTCTGGTAACTGCAGTTCCCATGGAAAGTGAGTTCGGTAGTATTTTTAAAAATAAGCTGGGCGACCGTCTCACAAAACCACAAATTGCCGAGGTAGTCGAAGACCAAACTGAACCTAAACTTGTCTACAACCCCAAACATCCGGATGCCAATAATGAAGGGTATGTGGCTATGCCAAATATCGACCCCATGACAGAGGTTGTAAATATGGTGACGACGCAAAGATCATTTGAGGCAAATGTAACAGCAATGAATGCGTCCAAAGCAATGGCTGTTAGAGCCATTGATCTGGGAAGATAAAAAGTAAAACAAAAATTTTATAAACTATTAAAACTATATTCTCATGGATAATTTTCAGGATTTTTTAAGGCAACTCGGCGAACGATTTAACCAGCTTTCTCAGGGTAAAAAAGTTGCAGCACTTTCCTTAGTTGCTTTGGCTCTGGCCTCGTTAGTAGTCATGTCTTTATGGCTAAAATCGCCTGACTATCAACTCTTATATGCAAACCTTTCAAACGAAGACGC
>CAYYIR010000189.1:0-4010 GCA_964471995.1 uncultured Nitrospina sp.
CCATTCTTAAATTCCAGGTTTGTGGAATCTGCAAAGGATTTGAATCCTTCTAATTCGAGATTTCTTAAGTACATTTAGCTCTCAAATCTTTTAAAAATAATGTTTTATAAATTAAAACAACTGGGGGAAGGTTATCCCAATCCCCAAGTATTGTAAAGGGAAATTATACAACTTTTGGTATACTTAGAATTCAAAGGCACAATATATTGTGCCCATGGCTTTTTTGTATAAATCATTGATTTTAATATCTTGCTCTTATTTTGGGTGGGTTTGAGTATAAACTTGCTATCTTATACTTAATTAAAATGCTTAAGGGAGGTTTGAATGAAGGTTTTTTCTTATAACAAATGCGGAACATGTAGAAATGCCATCAAATATCTGGAGGCAAAAAAAATAAAATTTAAGGTTATTGATATCACCGAAAATCCGCCTAATAAGAATGTTCTCAAATCTGCGGTCAAAGCAAAAGGGTTGCAAAAAGTTTTTAACACCAGTGGTGTTCAGTATAGGGAATTAAAAATTAAGGAAAAACTGAAATCCATGACCGAAAAAGAGGCAATCGACTTGCTCGCCTCCAACGGGCGTTTAATCAAAAGGCCAATTGCAGTAGAAAAGAATAAGATAACCGTTGGTTTTAATATTGATGAGTACCAACAGGTCTGGGGAATTTAGTCACATCATTGAAATGGACCTATATTTAATCACAACTAAATTGAAGAAAGAGCACCCAATTATTCAGAAGCCGATTAAGGCGCATCCAAAAAAAGCAGCAGTTCTGGTCATGCTTTACCCCAAACATAATAAGACCCACATCCTTATGATCAAAAGAGGAGTGCACCTTAAATCGCATGGAGGAGAAATTGGCTTTCCCGGCGGTGGCTATGAAGAAGAGCAAGACAAAAACCTTTTAACAACGGCCCTTAGAGAAACGCGGGAGGAAATTGGTGTCCATGTAGAAACTTCGAAGGTGATTGCCCAGCTACCCATTGTAAATACTCGGTTAGGCTTCGAGGTCACTCCTTTCGTTTCTGTATTATCAGAATCTCAAGAGTTTAAACGCCAAGAAGATGAAGTGGATGAAATTTTGGAAATCCCTTTGACTTTATTATTGGCCACGAAACAAAAAAATGTGGATTCTCATCAAGAAAACAATATGGTGCTCTATTGGTTCAAGCATCATAGGATTTGGGGTGCCTCTGCTAAAATTTTGCATAAAATCCAATCTTTGAGCATGCATTAACTTTTTAAATTTAAATAATCTAGGGTCATTGCGTGAAAATGTTAAAAATTCTTTTTCTTGCTGCAAATTGGAGAGTTTCTCTTCTTAAGGCATTTCAAGATGCCAAGGCAAATTCCAAAACTCCTGTTCAATTAATTGCGTTAGACAGCGACTCGTTAGCACCTGCTTTGAAGATTGCCGACCAATCCCATTGCCTTCCTTTGTTTTCTGACAGCGGTTGTTTGGAATCGCTAATCACAATTTGCAGAAAACAGGCCATCAATGCAATTGTCCCCTTGACTAACAATGCCATAGATTTTTTGGATAAATACCGCGAGGAGTTGAGCGATCAAAACCGGCGTCTTTTTATCCCAGAAAGTTTCGCGATAAAAGTTTGTCACGACAAATGGAATTTATGGAAGTTCATGAAACAAGAAGGTTTTAACAGCCCGAAAACATTTTTCTTGGCAGAATCTGAACCTCCAGACATCTTTCCACTAATCGCCAAAGAAAGAAAAGGTGAAGGCGGGAAAAACCAAAGCATCATAGAAAATCAAAGAGACCTAGATTATTATATGGATAAATATTCTCATCATATTTTTCAAGAGTTTATACAAGGCAAAGAATTCAGTGTCGATTTATTTGCAGATGCTAATGAGATCCCAAAGTTAATCGTCCCAAGAGAAAGGTTGTCGGTTCGCGGCGGCGAGGTTATGACAAGTAGAATCGACATGGACAAGTCCATAATAGTTTCTGTGGAAGCTTTAAGCCGTAGATTACGATTGACTGGCCCTTGTAATATCCAGGGAATCCAAGATAAAAATGGTACATTTTTCTTTACCGATTTGAACCTGCGGTTTGGTAGCGGCTCAGTGCATACTATTGATGCTGGAGGTAATATTCCTCTAATGATTTATCAAGAAATGGCTGGACAGGATTTTCTCAAACCTTCAATTCAAGACAAGTCGATTATGACGCGCTATCTAGAAAACATTTTTCACCATCCTCAATAGGGCTGATATACTAGCTTAGCTTTTTATTAATAATCCAAATTTATAAAATCGTTTGTCCATTTCTCTAGATTCAAAAGACCGGTTGATTTTTGCTCTGGATGTGCCAGATAAAAACGAAGCTCAACGATTGGTAAAGCTACTGCAAAATTCTGTGGGCTGTTTTAAGGTAGGGTTGGAGTTGTTTATCAAAGAAGGTCCGGATATCTTACGATTAATAAACGATTACTCTCCCGCAGATATTTTTCTAGATTTAAAACTTCATGATATTCCCACAACAGTTCGAAGGGCCTTAAGGTCTGTGGCAAAATTGGGTGCAAGATATACCACCATACACTCAACTGAAGGTGAAGCTATACTTGAAGCCTCTAAAGAAGTTAAAGACTCAGGCCTCGAAGTATTAGCTGTAACCTTTCTAACTAGCATGCATAAATCACAGTTGCAAAATTTGGGCTTTGAAAAAAAAATCAAATTAAGTGACCTTGTTTTGGATAGAGCATGGCAGGCACAACAATCTGGTTGCGCCGGGGTCATTTGTTCGGGAGAAGAAATTACCTTAGTGAAACAAAAGTGTGGAAATGATTTTAAAGTCGTCGTGCCAGGGATTCGACCCCAATGGAGCCAAATCTCTTTGGATGATCAGAGCCGAATTATTACTCCGGGAAAAGCGATTGAAGCAGGAGCTGATTTGATTGTTGTGGGTCGACCCATCCGTGATGCAAAAAACCCGGATGAGGCTGCTCAAAAAATTATTTCAGAGATAGATAATTGCTTTAATTAATAAAAAATATTCTACTGAAAAGAGAAATTAAAATTTGGTTTACGCGATCTTTAATTTTATCTATTTACCAGGCCCCGCTAGCTAGCTTATGGTTGCTTGCATTAACAACTTCAAGTTTAAATTCTAACAGCCCTTAACCCATGAATATTCTTGGACTTTCCGCCTTTTATCACGACTCAGCCGCATGCCTGTTGCAGGATGGCAAAATTATTGCTGCCGCTCAAGAAGAAAGATTCACGCGAAAGAAACATGATGCCTCGTTCCCAAAAAATGCCGTTGAGTTTTGCCTGCAAAAAGGTGGTATACAGGTTTCCGATTTGGACTATGTAGGTTTTTACGACAAACCATTTATTAAATTCGAAAGAATTCTTGAAACTTATTTAGGGATCGCACCAAAAGGAATAAAACAATACTTGGCTGCTATTCCAATTTGGTTGAAAGACAAATTATGGACCCGGACGAATATAAGAAAAAAACTGGGCTACAGTGGCACTGTTTTGTTTACTCAGCACCATGAATCGCATGCGGCTAGCGCGTTCTTCCCATCCCCTTTCCAAGAAGCGGCCATTCTTACTATGGATGGCGTCGGAGAATGGGCAACGACGAGTATTGCGTCTGGTAAAGATAACAAAATAGAATTACTTCAAGAACTTCACTTCCCTCATTCCCTCGGGTTACTTTATTCTGCTTTCACTTACTATTTAGGTTTTAAAGTTAATAGCGGTGAATACAAGGTCATGGGTTTGGCTCCCTATGGGAAACCAATATATTCGGATTTAATCCGCGAACATTTGATCGACTTGAAGGAGGATGGATCTTTTCGAATGAGGATGGATTATTTCGACTACCTAGGTGGAATGGCTATGACCAACAAGAAATTCGACTCTTTATTCAACCATCCAGCTCGAAAATCAGAGTCAAAATTGACCCAGAAAGAAATGGATATTGCTGCTTCTTTGCAAGAAGTAACTGAAGAAATAATGTTGAAGATGGCTCGTCA
>CAYYIR010000190.1:0-3996 GCA_964471995.1 uncultured Nitrospina sp.
TCTTAAGAGTTAGGTAACTAAATTAGTAAGTGCGCATAAAAACTAGAGATCTTTATAACCTTGTTAAAAGCTTTGTCGCTATTAGCTATGACTAAAACAAATGATAGTTTTTTAAATTGGTGAAGTCTATGAGAGATTTAATAGTGCAGATTAAGTTTTCCTTACGGCCCGTAAATACATGACAGAACTTTCAGGAACTATAACAGTAGTTTTTTTTATCTATGTGCTCGTCATGTTGGGAATTGGTTGGGTGACATCACGTCAAACACGATCTTCTTTGGATTTTTTTCTTGCGGACCGCTCTTTAAAAGCTTGGGTTACGGCTGTATCCTCTACAGCCAGTTCAGAAAGTGCTTGGGCAGTGTTGGGTACAGTAGGGCTTGCTTATAAGGAGGGTCTATCTGCAATATGGTTTTTACCGGGATGCCTGATGGGTTATCTTATCAACTGGTTTTTTATCGCAGAAAAGATTAGAAAACGGTCTGAAGAAATTCAGGCAGTTACCCTGCCCGATTATATTGAAAATTATTTTAATGATAAAAATCATCTCCTGCGTTTGATATCTGTAGTTATCATATTTTCCTGCATGATTGCTTATGTTGCGGCTCAATTCACAGCAATTGGAAAAATGTTTGATGCAATTTTTGGTGTACCGCATATTTTAAGCATTACCATTGGAGGCGCGATTGTATTGGGCTACACAATGATGGGTGGGGTACGTGCTGTTGCTTGGACTGATTTTATTCAAGGCCTCATCATGGTCTTTGGTTTACTTGTTTTATCTATAGCGGCGACGAGTAGTTTAGGGGGTTTTCCCAAAATGTTAATAGAAGTAGAAAAAATTTCTCCAGAAACGCTTGAATGGATGGGTGGGAAATCCACTACTGTATTCATTGGTTCAATGGTTGGTCTGTTGGGGATTGGATTGGGATATCCAGGGCAGCCACATGTTGTGACACGTTATATGGCTGCAAAAGACACCCGGGCCATTAAAAATGGAACCTGGATTGCTTTAGGATGGGGTTTGCTCATGTATTCCTCATCCATTTTATTAGGAATTTGTGGGCAAGCACTATTCCCTGGATTGGAAGACCCTGAACATTTATTTCCAAAAGCCGCAGAGCAACTCTTACCAATTTTTTTAACCGCTATTGTGTTGACAGGAGTTTTATCTGCAATCATGTCTACGGTTTCGGCACAAATTTTGGTTGCAGCCTCGACAGTGGCACATGATATCTATTCTAAAATGTTAAACCAGTCGCTATCGAATGAAAAAATAATCTTTGTAAGCAGACTTACGGTTCTGTTACTAGGGTTGGGTGCCATATTTATTGCGTTAGGAGAGAATCGTGTCATTTTCTGGTTCGTTTTGTTTGCATGGTCGGGCTTGGGTGCTAGTTTTGGTCCGTTGATACTTTTCATCTTATATTGGAAAAAGGTAACGCGTCAGGGTGCAATTGCAGGAATGTTGACTGGATTTGGGACCACACTGGTTTGGAAAATCTCAGGTTTGTCTGAATCTTTTATTTATGAGTTGGTGCCGGCTTTTTTGATTTCCTGTATTTCGATTTATTTTGTGAGTCAAGCGACTAATAAAAATTTTTAAGATTTTAAAATATCCAAAGTAATGGTTGCCATTTTTTCTGCGGCTCCTTTTTGATCATTTATGAAGGATTTTGCTTTAGCAACTAATTCGATGCGGTAATTGCTATTTTCTAATAGGGCATGGACCTTTTCTTGAATGTCTTCTGCGTTATAAACAGTAAATGCGAGTCCACGTTTGTTTGCTTCATTAGCAACAGCATCTATATTTTCTATATGAGGTCCATGTAATACAACCACACCGTGCGACAAAGGTTCAATCAGACTGTGTCCTCCACCAGGCTCGACCAAACTTCGACCTACGAAAGCCACTTGCCCCAATGAATAAAGCTTTGCCAATTCACCCATGGTATCTAGAAGGATAACACCGTTAGGTTCATTGTTTTTCAATAAAGACCGACGACAAAAAGAAATATTTTTTTTCTGCAACAATTTGTCTATATCTCCTGCCCTTTCTGTTCTCCTTGGGGCAAGAATTAATATTAGGTGGGGGTGTTTTTTTTTCAGTTGCTGATGAGCATCCAAAATGATTGTTTCTTCCCCAGCATGGGTACTCCCAGCTATCCATATAGGGGAATCCGTTTTTAATTTAAAAGCCTGCTGTAATTGTTTCTTTTCCTGCTCTGTTAAAGTTTGCAACGTATCGAATTTTGGATCACCCAGTACTTCCAATTTTTCGGGATTTACTCCTAGAGATAAGGCAGCTTGTAGGCTATTTTTATTTTGCATACAGAGTCGATCGAATTGTTGGAACAAATTTTTAAAAAGCGACCCTGCTTTTAGATAAGTTTTTACCGACCGGTGAGAAATTCGCCCATTAAACAAAATTACAGGGATTTTTTTTTTGTGTAACTGATCAATCAAGCCAGGCCAGAAACCTGTATCGTTTATCACATAAAGGTCAGGTTGTATTTTTCTTATTCCCAGCCAAGTGAAGGGCATGCAATCTAAAGGTTGAAAAAAAATATTTTCTGCCATTTTAAGATGTTCCAAAGCTCCTTCGTAGCCAGAGTCGGTGGTGACAGAAACTACAATTCTTAGACTTGGGTCCTTATGCTTGATTTTTTTTAGAACTTGCTTGGCGGCCTTCACTTCTCCCAATGAAAGAGCATAGAGCCAAAGGGTTTTTCTTTTGTTTTTTGTTGTGGACGGGACGAAACCAAAATGATTTAAAATAAATTTAAATTTATATTTAGTGAATAAAGAAATTACGGTGAACAGTGGGACTATTACAATGACAATTAGTATAGAGAAAATGTGATAGATTAGGGTCATAAATCAAAATCCAAAGTTTAAACAGGATGTGTTTCTTGGATAATTTTTAAAGTGCGTAGGACTGCACCACGGTGTTGACGAATTGTTTCAGTTGCAGCTTCGCCTGCTTTTTGCCTTAAATCGGGGCTAAGAATAAATTTTTTGAGAACAGGGTAGAGTTCTTCTTCTTTTTGCAGTTGAATACCGCCACCAGATTCAATTAGCAATCTAGCTTCTTCTTCAAAATTGTTCATATGTTTGCCGAACAATACAGGGATGCCGAATGCCGTCGGTTCGAGAATATTTTGACCACCAAAGCGTGGATTGAAGCCACCGCCGACGTAAGCCAGTTTGGCATTAGCATAAAAACTGTTAAGCGCACCTATCTTATCTACCAGAATTATTGAGCAAGGCTTATTGCCCCAATCCCTTTCCTTTGTTTCTGAATATAGGGTGTAGTTGTCACTGAATTCTCGGATTAGGTCTTCTACTTCCCGACACCTTTGCATATGCCGAGGGGCTATTACTGCTAAAATATTGGGGAAGTCTTTTTTTAACTTTATAAAAGCTTCCATGGCTGGTCCTTCGTCTCCTGGTCGAGTGGAGCCAAAAACGATTAAAAAAGATTTTGGATTAAATACAAAGGAACTGTGAGGATCAGATCTAGTCGGAACAGTATCGAATTTAATATTACCTGTTACTCGTATTTTTTCTTCAGATACCCCAAGTTCAAATAATCGCTCAGCATCCTTTTGAGATCGCATGGAAAATTGAGTCACAGCCTCTGTCATCCATAAAAAGAAACTATTAAATTTCCTATACCGTTCAAGAGATTTTTCAGATACCCTGCCATTCACTTGTAATACTGGGGTATTATTTTTTTTGCATAGTCGTAATAAAGAGGGCCACAATTCAGCTTCAATAAGAATCAATTGTGAAGGCTTTATTCGATTAAAAACCGGGTTCAGCCATAAGGGAAAGTCAAAGGGTAACCTGAAAACATGAGGCAAATTTTCTTCCACGGCCAAATCAAATCCAGTAGGGGTGAAAGTAGATAAAACAATAGGGCGTGTTTCACCGTGTTTTTGTAAGGAAGTAATGAGGGTTTTTGCCAAACATACTTCACCAACCGATGAAGCA
>CAYYIR010000191.1:0-3980 GCA_964471995.1 uncultured Nitrospina sp.
CTTTAAAAAAGATTGAGCCGATTAGAGAAAGTGCAATTGCACTGGAAAGTTGCCAATTTGAATTTATCTCTCCGATAAGCCAGTGGCTCACTAAGCCACCTAATACTAGAAGGGAGAGAGTTCTTCTGCGGCCAAAACGATCCGAAACCCAACCTCCGCTGGGGCGCGCTACAAGATTCATAAAAGCATAACTGGCACCCAGTACTCCGGCTAGTTCCATGGAAATTGAGAAAGTCGTTTCAAGAAACTGTGGAAAAATTGAAACAACAGCCAGCTCGGAACCAAAGGTGAGAGAATAAACAAGACTTAAAATAGCAATCTGACTAAACGGGTATGTTTTGTTTTTGGCTTCTAGGTTTTCTATTCGTGGCAAATTAAACTTCCAACATTGAATCAGGTTGTTAATAAAAACTCCAGATAACCCTGCTATCAATACCCATGACATTAAGACGGAAATTAAATTTAAGGGGTGCCCTGTAAGTTTCCACACGAAAAGCATTAAAGCCGCGTATATTGGGAATAATAGGATAGATTGTAAAAGCAAATCTTTTTTTGAATGAACCTCTATAATTCCGTGACTATCTGTTTTGTAATCCTGCTTTTTTTCTGGAATGTCTGAACAAAATCTAAAATAAACAAAAGCCCAAATAATGCAAAGGATACCTGAAAATGTGGTAGCCATTCTCCAACCTATTTCTATAGAGAATGGTATTGCAATAAGAGGGAGTGAAAACGCTGCGACGGCAGCACCAAAATTCCCCCAACCAGCATAGATACCCTGAGCTATTCCCATTTTGTTATTTGGAAACCACCCTGCAATCATTTTTATGCCTACCACAAATCCGCCTCCAACAATTCCCATTAAAAGGCGATTGATCAGGAGGCTCTCGAAATTTTGGGACATAGAAAAAGCGAAGCAAACTAGACCAGCAAAAAGTAGCAGGCAGCTAAAAACTTTTTTTGGGCCATATTGATCTGTTAATGACCCGATGGCAATGCGAGCGGGGATAGTCAGAGCGATATTGCAAATCATTAAAATATTCATTTCTGCTTCTCTCAACCCCAACTGGTGCATTATTGTGGTATTGAATGGTGCCATGTTGAACCACGCAACAAATGTTAGAAAAAATGCAATCCAAGTTAAATGCAGGGTGCGAGATTGTGTTTCAGTGAAGCCTAACATCGGGTAGGGGGTGATTACTCCGGGGAATTTGTCATCAATTGGTGGGATTTTACAACACCATTTTTATCGAAAACAATAATCATATCCTTGATGATATCGGTACTAAAGGAGTTGACATGGTTATATTCGTAGGTCCAAACAGGGTATCCATTTTGGATTCCTTTTTTAAAAGGATAACCAAACATCGCCTGGATATCATTTTTGTTGGTCGTTCCTTTAACAATTTTTGTATAAAGTGATTCGTCAAAGTTTTTTCCGACGCTTCCACATCCAAACCAAAATATTGCTAGAAACGTTCCCGCAAGGAATATACGAAAAAGATTCATAGCTTTTTGATTTCTAATTAGCTTCATGAGGATTCGATATAGTATTTTTCACGATGTAATTTAGGGTTTACATTAAAAATGATCTCAAGGTTGTTTTGTTTTTCCATTTCCTCAAGAAGTCCACTATCTTCTTCAAACAACATATCGTAAATGATGGGATGCACTTTTATTTCTAGCTTTTTGTTAGTGATATTATCAGTACCTCTACGTTGTATTTCGCGGATGATTTCATAGCAGACAGTTGAAGGGCTTTTAATATATCCTTTTCCCTCGCAGTAATCGCATGGATCACATAAAGTTTGGACTAGGCTTTCGCGAACTCGTTTGCGTGTCATTTCTACCAAGCCTAATTCAGAAATTTTAAGTATGCGGGTGCGTGAACGATCACTTTTTAAAGCCTGTTTCAAGGCATTTGAAACAATTTCTTTACTTTCTTCATTAGCCATATCAATGAAATCGACAATAATGATACCACCAATATTTCTTAAACGTAGTTGGTAGACCACTTCTTTTAAAGCTTCGAGATTTGTTTGAAGAATAGTGTCTTCTGGGTCACTGTGCCCAACAAATTTCCCAGTATTAACATCTATTGCAACCAGAGCTTCTGTTTGGTCAATTATGATGTAGCCTCCAGATTTTAACCAGATGGTACGGTCTAATGCACGATTGATATCTGGTTCAACACCGTAATGTTCGAAAATTGGCATGGGATCTTTGTATAATTCAACTTTATCAGATAAATGCGGCATATAACTGGAGCAAAACTCCAGGCATTTCTTGAAATCAGATTTTGAGTCTATGACCAATCGTTGAGTATCATTGGTAAAAAGATCGCGGATGGATCTAAATATAAGGTTGAGATCTTCGTATATAAGATAGGGCCCACTGATGCCTTCAGATTTTTTTTTCAGGTTTTCCCAAAGTCGATGGAGAAAGTTAATATCTGATTGAAAATCTGATTTCTCTGCATCCTGACCTGCGGTGCGCACAATATATCCTTCTCCGTCATTACCAACTTCGCTTACAAGTTTTTTTAAACGTTCTTTCTCGTTTTCATCTTCGATTCTTCTGGAAACACTAATATGATTGACCGTTGGCATATAGACAAGATGCCGGCCAGGGAGGGTGATGTAATTAGTAATGCGTGCTCCTTTTGTCCCTAATGGGTTTTTTGCAATCTGTACAAGGATTTCTTGACCTTCCTTGAGGATGTTTTGGATTTTTATATCATGGTTTGGCCGGCCGGGTTTTCCTTCAAACGGATGATCTTTGTCTTCTTCCGCAATTGTAGGTACTTCCAAGGGATCTTCCAGATCAAGCATATCAATTACATCAATGTCCCCTACATATAGAAATCCCGCTTTATCAAGGCCAATATCTACAAAAGCGACTTGCATTCCAGGAAGAATTTTGGTGACTTTGCCCTTGTATATATTCCCCACAATTCCCTTGTGAGATTTGTGCTCAATAAACAATTCAACCAAAAGGTTACTTTCCATAAGCGCAACCCGAATTTCTCGCTGGTTTGAATTGATAAAAATTTCGGAAGACATATCCTTTTCCTGTAAACGTATTGCTTTGAATTATAACACGTATCGCTAGCTAGCTAAAACTTGTCGTAACGGAATTGATAATTATTTAATGGAGTGTACGCCTCATTTCTACATTTAGCAGTAAGCCAGCAGCAAAATAATTTGTTATCAGTGAGGAACCACCATAACTAACAAAAGGTAAAGGGATACCGGTTATGGGGAAGATTCCTATAGTCATTCCGATATTAAAAATAATATAAAAAGCTATAGAAATAATGAGACCTAACGATAGGAAAAACCCAAACCTGTCCGCAGCACGAAAGGCGATGTTCAATCCTTTTAAAATGATAAAGATAAATAAAGAAATTAGAAGGATCACCCCAAAAAATCCAGTTTCCTCTGCAAAAACAGAAAAAATAAAATCCGTATGCTTTTCAGGAAGAAAGTTGAGCCGGCTCTGGGTACCGGCGAATAATCCTTTACCCCAAAACCCTCCCGATCCGATAGCTATCTTAGATTGTATAGAGTGATAGCCTGCCCCTAAAGGGTCCAAATCAGGATTAAACAGAGTTCTAACTCTTGCTTTTTGGTAGTCCTTAAGAAAAAACCACAGCGCTGGAGCAAATGCAAGCCCGCTTATAAACAACTTAATCAATGTCATTCGCTTGATTTCAATAGCTACGATGAATGCAAGAAAGATAAAAAGAATCATCATGGTAGTACCAAGATCTGGTTGCACGACGATCAATCCTCCTAATGAGGCTGTTAAAATGGCAGGGACGACCAAATCGCGTAAAGTGTATTGGCCAGAAATTTTGCCGGACTCAAAATATTTTGCGAGAACAATGATAATAGCTATTTTGGCAAATTCTGAAACTTGAACACTAATTGGACCAATATAGATCCAACGTTTGGAACCTGATGCAACGACCCCGTTGA
>CAYYIR010000192.1:0-3977 GCA_964471995.1 uncultured Nitrospina sp.
GAAACATCTGACCTGCAGAAACTTTTTTCATTGTTGCTTTACAGGTGAAGTTTCGAGGCTTTGGCTTCAAAGCAGCACCCAGTTTCCCACCACCATCACCTTTTTCACCATGACACATTTTGCAAGCCATAGGCTTTGCGGTTTTCATAAAAATTTTCTTACCACGTTTCGCATCAGCACTACCCGGAATCTTTTTCTTCGCTATGGAACCGGGTGCAGCTTTTGTTTTGCGCGGCTGCGGACATTTAGCGGGCTTTGCGATAGCAGAGCCAACAGCACAGAAACTGAATATTACCATCACACTCAAAATTAAAGCCTTTTTCATCGAAACAATCTCCTTTAAAATAATGTTTTACAGCTATCTATTATTATAAACCTAAATTAACGGTCTCTTGCACTTATTAAAAAACCGGATTCTTATAAATTCCTGAAGTATTAAACCAACTCCTGGATGAACTAAAACTAGATTAGCTCATTATTCGGCAAATCCTTACTAGGGCTGGTCTTTGAAGGTCGCATTATAGTCAATAAGGCGTTTCTGTCAATAAAATTTCTTAGCCTTAAAAACACTCCAATTTTGGAAGCAAATGTTTTAAGAAAACTCTTGAAAGAGAACTCATTTACGGGAAAATCTATATAAATTACAAAAACAAAATTCAGAACCAAGTTTCCAATTAATATAAAAAAACTCTTTTTTATCAATTATTTATAATATTTTTGGCGTGATTTTAATCCATTACCAGGCAATTTTGCTTGCGAGGAACCAGCGAATAAAGTATGATTTACTCACAATTCGAAACCCGCATCGTACAAAGCTGGCTTAAAACCGGCGGTACCAAAAATTCCTTTACAACAATATGATGTAATTTTTTCTCCTTAATTTGAGAAAATGGGTTGTTTTTGCTTTGATTGAGTAGCAACTTGCCAAAAACTCAATGAAAAACAAACTATTAACTAATTCAAAGGAGGTGACAAATGAATGTTTCACTAAAACACCTCAGCGAAAAATTTAAAAAAATTAAATATTTAACAAAGCTGCAGCAAATTCCTCAATTGACTGAAAAAGAACGCGAGGAAATGCAGAAAGTGAACGATAGATTTGTTTTCCGTACCAATGATTACTATCAATCTTTGATTGACTGGAACGATCCGAACGATCCCATCAAACGCATAATAATGCCCGACACAGCAGAGTTGAATGAATGGGGTGAACTCGATGCTTCAAATGAGGAAAAGTACACTAAAGTCCACGGCCTAGAACATAAGTATACCTCGACCGCACTTTTGCTTGTCAATGAAGTCTGCGCTGCTTATTGTCGCTTTTGTTTCCGTAAGCGTTTGTTTATGAATGAGAATGACGAGGTCACCAAGGATATAAGTGAAGGCCTCGAATACATCAAAAATAACAAAGAAATTAATAATGTTCTCTTAACGGGTGGGGATCCCTTGGTTCTTTCTACCAGTAAACTGGAACCTATTATTCAAAAACTTCGTGAAATTGAACATGTAAAAATAATCCGTATTGGCACAAAGGTTCCTGCGTTCAACCCGTTTAGAATTTTAAACGATCCGTCCCTACTTGAGATGTTCCGGAAATACAGCACAAATGATAAGAAAATTTATGTAATGGCGCATTTTAATCACCCAAGGGAGCTCACAGATAAGGCGGTTGAAGGACTCAATGCTTTGATGAATGTTGGAGTCTCTCTAGTCAATCAAACCCCTTTGGTCAAGGGAGTGAATGATGACCCCGATGTTCTAGCTGATTTATTTTCAGAACTTTCATTCATCGGTGTACCACCTTATTATGTGTTTTTGTGCCGCCCGACCCTAGGTAATGAAACCTATTCTGTACCTATTGAAAAGGGTTACGAAATTTTTGAAAAAGCTCGAATACGCTGCTCAGGCCTTGCCAAAAGAGCTCGCCTTGTTATGTCGCATGAATCAGGAAAAATTGAGGTAATCGGAATGACGGAAGATCAAATCTTTTTTAAATATGCACGTTCCGCAAGCCCAGAAGACAATGCACGCTTCTTGGCTTTTTATAGAAACCCAAATGCTGCCTGGTTTGATGATTATAAAGAAGCCAGTGAAGAGTTTTCATTATTTGCTCCAAATGAAAACAGCGGGGTTATAATTTAACCCTGCTAGGCCCGCTCATTTTTTGAACGGGTAATCCATGATTGACTCACCAAATATTTCTTTTTTTAATCCACTTTAATAGTGCTGATGGATTTTGCATTATTCCTTTTAATTTTTCTGGCCTTCTTCAACTCCGGCCAATTATTAACAAAAAGACTCCTTGGTTTAAAATTTTCAGATTCAGTTGAAGCATTTTTGTTTTCCACTGCGGTGGGTTCTATTTTTTTTTCGGCCCTTGTAACAGTGCTTGTTTTTGCCGGCTGGATTAACTCTACGGTTTGCTGGAGTATTCTGGGCGCTTCCCTGTTAATAGGATGGAAAAACTTATTGCACCTTAAAGTTGTATTAAATATCTTTCAAGGAACAGCAGCACAGAGGCATGCCGGATTAAAAAATTTAGCCCAATCCTTTCTGGCTCTCCTTGCCTTTCTTTCAATAGGGCTGGCTATGGCCCCAGCGTTTGCAACTGATGCGCTGGTTTATCATCTGGCAGTGCCCAAAGCTTTCCTATACGCTGAGGGATTAGTCAACCTGCCTGACAATATCTATTCATTTTTTCCTCAGCAAATTGAAATGCTTTATCTTTTTGCTTTGGCATTAGGCACCGAATCATTAGCGCAACTTACCGGTTTAGGAATTGTCTTTTTACTTTTGCTTGCTCTATGGCATTACTCCAGTAAAAAGATGGAGGATAGCTATGCATGGCTAACGCCGCTAATATTCTTTTCAACCCCAACATTTTTTAGCTTGGCCGCTTCCGCTTATGTCGAACTACAAGCAGCCACTTATATATTTCTGGGTTTCTACTGCTGGGAAAACGGATGCAAACGAAAACAAACCCGTTGGTTTATTTTAATGACTCTGTTTGCCGGTGCCGCCGTTACAACCAAACTGACCTCTGTCATCATTTTACCCTTGGCATTACTAGGTCTCGCCATTCATGACCGCACTCAGAAAAATGTGAATCAGACTGCCATCCAATGCCTAATACTGGCATCGGGTGCCCTGCTAATAATTTCTCCCTGGCTCGCAAGAAACTATTTTTTTACGGGTAATCCTTTGGCACCCTTTTTCATGAACATATTTGGTGGAGAAAGCGGGATGAATTGGGATGTTACGCGTTCTCAAATGCAACTAAAATATTATTCGTCTTTTGGAATGGGCCATGGCATTCTCGATTTCTTATCTCTACCCATCAATCTCACATTTTTCAGCGAGCTAAATTCTCTCAAATTCGATGGCAAAATTGGAATTCTGTATTTATTACTATTACCAGCACTTTTAGGGTTAGACCGGAAAAACCTCCCTGCAATTATTGTATTCTCAGTATTACTCGTATTCTGGTTTCTGCAAATGCAAAGCATAAGGCTTCTAGCACCTGCACTTGTTTTTCTGTCCTTTTTAATGATTTCAGGACTGGAACAGATTTTTATAAAATACAGAAGTGGAAAAATAGAAAAGTTTTTTTTAACAGCTATTTTAGCCCTAGGTATTTTGTTCAATACATCTGCAATAATTAAAGAATGGTTTCATGTCAATCCGCTTTCTTTCCTTCTTAAGAAGGAAACCAGAGAACAGTTTTTAACCCGCCAAATAAAAGCCTACCCATCTTATGATGATGCCAATAAATTTTTAACGGAAAAAGACAAAGTGTTAATGGTTCATATGGGAAACTTAGGATACTTAATGAATCGACCCTTCTTAAGTGATACCTTTATCGAATCCCATACCTTATCTGAAATCATCGACAAAGGTGTTTATGCGGCAGACATCATTAATAGATTGAAAGCACGTGGAATCACCCACGTTCTGTTTGACTTTAATTATGTATTTGG
>CAYYIR010000193.1:0-3972 GCA_964471995.1 uncultured Nitrospina sp.
TGCAACATCTATTTTGATGGCTGTTGGTTAGATATTATCGGAAACATAAAATTGGAAAGAAGAATTTTTTACTACAGGAGCTGTTTTTGATTTATCTGGAGGACGTGCGACCTAC
Source organism: uncultured Nitrospina sp. (assembly GCA_964471995.1). Taxonomy (GTDB): domain Bacteria; phylum Nitrospinota; class Nitrospinia; order Nitrospinales; family VA-1; genus UBA8687. Next base: position 116 of record CAYYIR010000193.1, read on the forward strand.
TGATTTTTAAAATTATCTAGTCTATTAACTTACTTGTAAATTTTATATTGAAGCCAATACTGACAACAGGTTCTTATCTCTGGGCAGTTGCTTCAATTTCAACTAAAAATTCTGGCTTCGTAAACCCCGATACTATTACTACCGTTGAAGCCGGTTTTACTGATATATTTGAAAAAAAGTTATCCCTAACCTCCATATATTCATTCAAATTCTTTCGATCAGTTAAAAATGTGTTTAAACGAACAATATTTTCAAGATCACAATTGACTTCTTTTATTATTGAAAGAATATTTGAAAAGCATATCTCTGCTTGCTTCACAAAAGAACTTGGTATTGAGCCATCCAAATTTATACCCAACTGACCTGAAGTCACTAAAAGCCCAGAGCCAGAATCTAATATCCCATGCGAATAATTTCCAAAAGGTCGATGTATGGTTTTAGGTGATATTTCTATCTTTCTTTGACGCAACATTCCTACTCCGAGATATTTACTTATTTTATACACGAAAAAAAATCTGAAATCTTTTCTAAAAAAGCTTCTCTATCTTTTTCTGTTGAATGATCCATGGTGTAGAGTTGGAGCCACTTTAATTTGCAATACTTGTTAAACAAAACCTTGTAACCCTTAAAAAACATTCTGGGCTGTGCCAATAATAATCCTTTGAACGAGAAGCAACAAATTCTCTTCCCTTTTCAAAACTTACTCCTGAAATTTCTCTCTTAAACCCTTCACAATCAAATTGCTTTCCCATGAAAACTCCTCCAAGGTTTATTTAAACTAAAATGTCATTTAGGTTCAAGTTTAAACCACTTCTCCGTTATTCCAAACAGCGTATTCAAAATTTTTCCCAGAAAATAAATCATATAGGGAATCCACGTTAAACTTAATAAAACTAGCTTGGCTGCCAATCGATATTAGGTTATTGAAGCCCATCCATTTTGCTGGAATTGTAGAAATACTTTCATACCACTCTGATTCATTAAGATGGGCAGTGATTATAGCTATCTTAAATACAGACAGTATATCATGGTCGCCAAAGGGATAAAAAGGGTCTTGGCAATTATCAGATGCAAACATTACTGGCACTCCAGCTGTTTGAGCCTCCTGAACTGGAGCTAACCCTCTAAGTCTTGGGGTTCTCCCTTCGATGTTATCTTGAAGCCAAAGGTTGGTTGTGGGAAGGCAAGTCAAGCCAACTTTTGCATTTGCAGCTCTCTTGATTATTTGAGATAACTTTTTGTCTTCTCTTAAAGATAAGGAACATACGTGTCCACATAGAACCTTTCCCTTCATATCAAATTCTTCGGCGTATTTTATTATTAAATCAATACCGTTTGCATCTTTTTCCAACCCTTCATCTACATGAAAATCTAATTCAAGGTCGTATTTGTGTGACAATTCAAAAACGTTCCTTATTTTCTGATCTAGTTTCTCATTTTTATATATGAAAGCCCCTAATATACCGTTATCTAATTTGGTTTGTTTTGCAATTTTCTCACCTGCCACTTCTAGCATATCTATTGACGTCAAAGAACACATCTGTATTTCCACTCGGCCAGCCCAATCAAATTTAATATCGTTTATTATTTTCCATGCCAGCGGGCGGGTTTCATTTTCCCAATCCACATGGGTTCGTAAATATCCTGTGCCACGTTTAAAAGCAGTTTTAACAGCCTGTTCCGCTCTAAAATAGATGTCTTTTTCATTCCAATTTTTTTTATCTTCATGCATAAGCTCTATCGCATCGAAAAGTGAGGTTGCCCTTCGAGGCATTCTGTGTATAGTTCCCGTCTTGTCTAAATGCACGTGTATGTCAGCAAACCTTGGTGTTATAAAACCGCCATCAATCTTTGAGGATTTCTTAATATTTTCGATCGTACCCTGATTAGTAGAAATATCCCAATTTCCAGCTTTGCCAAAAATTTTTACACCTTGAAATAAATAGCTATTAGACATCAATTTCATATTCTCTATTTTTCTCTCTTAATTTCAAATCAAGCACATCAATACTCTGTTTGGTTTGAAAGAAATTCTGGTGACATTTTTTCTATTTCACCAATAGCTTCTATTATTTTTTCACAAGCATATTCTACTGTATTTTCACCCTTTTCTTTTGTAGCTTTTTTTGCATTACCACAAGCACCAAACTTATTTAGATCTTGAGTCTGCCATCCGAATTTCACTGCAGAACCTAATCCAATATGCTGGAATTCATCATCTATTTTGACTGTTTTAGGAATGAAATTTTTTGCTTTTTCCATTTTTACATTCTCGGGATCAACAGCTAACATTACAGAAGTTTCTATATCCCCAGCATGGATACCAAACTTTAACTCTTCATCCGAGTACAGATTTGGAGGCATCCCAAAACTGAACCAATTAAGGTTGAAAATTAGCATTTGATGGCGAATTCTTAATTCGCGGGCTGCTACATCCAGTAAACTTGTATTACCACCGTGACTATTCAGAAATGCCAATTTTCTTATTCCCATAGAAGAGAGACATTCCCCAATATCAAGTAAACTTGAATATAATGTATCTGTTGAAAGACTTAGTGTACCTGGAAACCTTAAATGCTCATTACTTTTACCAATCTTAAACGTCGGCAAGAATATCGCATTACTTTGCTCTGAAAGCTTTTCTGAGATTATCTTTACCAGTGCTTCAATTATTTTAGAATCTACTCCCACTGGTAGATGTGGTCCGTGTTGTTCAATAGCAGCTATTGGCATAATAGCTAGAAAGCTTTCTACATCAGACTTAGAGAAGTCTAGGGTTGTCATATCCTCCCAGAATCGCTTTTTTTGTGTGCTTTTCAAATTTTTTGCCATATATTACTGAATAAGTTTTTACTCTTACATACCTAGATAATTATTTGCACACAAATTTATAGTGTGTTTTTGTTTAGTTGTCTCAACAATATTGGATTGTTTGGAGAGTATAATTTTTTCTTCTTTATAAAATCCTTCTTTTATTAAATCATCTAAATCCGAAGTTAGTTTGTCTATAATATTAGTCATATTTTGGATCCATGAATAATGCCCGCCTAATATTTTTAGCACAACCTTACCTTCTTTCACGCTATCATTGTCCATTCATACTTATTATCAGTATCATAATCAAAAACATATGTTTGGTGGTAGGATTTTATCCTGAAATTAATCAAATTTTGGTGATTTATATATACCGCTTCCTCTCCAAAGCACAAAGGTTAAAATTGATTCACTGTCTGTAATCATTGAATGACTCTGCCAGCTACTATATGTTTGAGTTTCATTTGGTTTTACTATGTTCTCTTCTTCTTTTGATCGGAATAAAGCACTTCCTCCAAGTATTAAATATATTTCTTCCGCTTCATGACTGTGCCAATCATATTTTATCCCATTTCCCCAAAAACCAATAAAACCCCTGAGTTGGGTGGAATAGAAGTGACCGGATGGACCAAAAAGTTCATAGTATCCGTATTTATTAAGAAAATCAAAACCAACTTCCTCCGAGTTATAAGTTCTTTTCCAATGAGCTAGATTTATATTTCTTTTAATGGCTTTGATTAAAGGATTAGTTTGTGATGTGCCGCTTAGAGAAAAATTTTCAACGAATTTGGTCACTGATAGATCTCTTGGTTGTAAATTAGAATTTTTTAAATCGTCAGGCCATTTGGCAAATTGATTTAGATCTTGGTGTGATTCATAAAGTTTCTTAGCTGAAGAAAGGACATCTAGCATACTCATGAAATCACCATAGAATATTTAGAATGAATAAATATTAAAAGATAAAAAAAATGTTTGTAACTACATTGTAACTTTGTCATATACCACTTTTACCAGTATTTAACCGCCAGAGAGCATGACCAAAA
>CAYYIR010000194.1:0-3959 GCA_964471995.1 uncultured Nitrospina sp.
TTTTTCAAGCCGATGTTCCAAAAACATAAAAATGAAGTATGTGGTGGGTTACAAATTTATGTTACGGATAGAAACCAGTTCAAACCTCTTTTGACAACCGTTGCCCTGCTTCGCGCGGTCGCTGAATTGTATCCAAAGAAATTCAAGTGGCGTACGGAACCATACGAGTTTGTCAATGACCGATTAGCGATTGATCTTTTGTATGGCAATACACATTTGAGAGAAACTATTCTCAATGATTCCTTCTCCTTGGCGAATATTGAAGAAAGCTGGCAGGAGGAACTAGATGGCTTTAAAAAACTACGTAATAATTATCTAATTTATTGATTAAATACCTTGGCGCATGAAACTTTTGAATATTTCACATAAAATCATGCTTGCATCTGCATTAATAAATACAGTTGTGACCACCCTTGCCTTCTTTTTCTTTGTAATTAAGGGGGGTATCGGATGACCCTCCAAAACATAAAAGAAATCATGTGGAACCTTTTTGGTGCCTTTATTTATTTTTGTGTTGGAGGAGGCGCGGTGTTCCACACCTTCCTAGGATATTGATTTTTTTTAATTACCCATTTCCATAAATAAAAACTCAAAAAATATCCCTCAAACTGTGTAAATGTGAGACAATAAATAGCGCTAGAAATTTATTTTCACTAGTCCTTCAAAACCCGCCGGCCTATGACCGCCCTATCTTTTTGATAATAAAGGGACTTATGAAATTTCAAGCCTTTTCCAAAAAATAATTAATTAAATAGAAGTATTGACAAAACCTAGTCTGGCACCTATATTTCCACCTTTGCTTAATATTATAAGTTTATGACTTTAAAGGAAAAACTCCTTTTGGACATGAAGGAGGCCATGAAGTCCAAAGATTCTTTAAAACTTGGGACTGTCCGTAGTGTAATTGCTGCAGTAAAAAACCAGGAAATTGATCTTCGAAAAGACCTAGACGAAGAAGAGATTCTTGCCATTGTCAGTCGCGAAGTAAAAAAAAGGAAAGAAGCCGCTAACCTTTATGAAAAAGGAAAACGTCCTGAACTAAAAGATAAGGAAATTCAGGAAATGAAAATTTTGCAGACCTATCTCCCAGAACAAGTTTCAGAAGAAGTTTTGCGACAACGGATTCAAGAGGTCATTGCAGAAACGGGCGCTGAAGGTATGAAGGATTTTGGAAAAATAATGAAGACCCTTGTTCCTGAATTTAAAGGAAAAGCTGACAATGCCTTGATCAAGGAACTAACCAATGAATATTTGAACTAACAAGTTAACCTTTCATTCTTGCTATGCAAGGATGTCGAAAAGATCACAAACCTATTGAAATACTCAATCCCTGAAAGCATCATAGACGAGGTTAGAGACCGCACCAATATTGTTGAGGTGATCTCTCAGGTTGTTTCTCTTAAGAAAGTTGGTAAAAACTTTAAAGGACTTTGTCCGTTCCATTCTGAGAAAACACCTTCTTTCACAGTCAGTGCTGAAAAACGTATTTATCATTGTTTCGGTTGTGGGGCTGGGGGAAATGTTTTTAAATTCGTAATGGAAGTTCAAAACATTTCATTCGTCGATGCAGTTCGACAGTTTGCCGAAAGTGCTGGTGTCCCCATTCCCAACGCCAACAAAGGTAATCTGAATGATCCAAAATACCAAGAACGGGAAGCTCTTAAAAAAGCCAATGAACTTGCAGCAAATTACTTCCTATCTCTTTTCAAGGAATCAGAAAAAGGCTTAGTTGCGAGAAACTATTTAAAAGGACGCCATTTCACTGGCGAAATTCTGGATCAATATAAAATAGGTTGGGCGATCCCAGAATGGCGAGGGCTGACCCATCACTTACAAAAAACCAGTAACCTATCCAGAAAAACGGTCCTTCAATCGGGCCTCGTCATAGAAAAAGAGCAAGGATCTAATGTATATGATCGGTTTCGCGGTCGGGTGATTTTCCCTATCCAGGATGCACATGGGAGTGTCATCGGGTTTGGTGGTCGAGCCATTACGGATAGCGATAATCCTAAGTACCTGAATTCACCTGAAACACCGCTTTATCAAAAAAGTCAGGTTCTCTTCGGGATGAATCTCGCCAAACAAGCCATTCGAAAAGAAGGCCTTGCAATCTTGGTAGAAGGCTATCTCGACCAAATGCGAGCTACCCAACATGGGGTATTGAATACCGTTGCAACCTGTGGCACGGCTTTAACAGCTAAACAAGCAGCTATACTGAGAAACTATGCCAGTTCAGTTGTTATGGTATTCGATTCAGACAATGCGGGTCGTGAAGCCGCTGACAAGGGCTTTGGGGTTCTCCAGGAAAATGGACTACAAGTTAAAATTGTTTATCTGCCTGAAGGGCAGGATCCGGATTCATATATCTATGAAAACGGTGCGGAAAAATTTCTTGAAAAAATTAAAACCGCAAAGCCTTATTTGGAATCTTATATCGATGGGGTAATTATTCGGAAAAATGGTAATTCACCCTCCGAACTAGCGAAAATGGCCAATCAGGTTGTTCCCATGCTGAGGAAAGTACAAAATCTGGTAGAACGGAACAGTTTGATTGAATATTTTTCGTCTGAAGCAAAAATTGACGATACTTCATTTTTAATGGAATTGAAAAAATCGTTCTCGAAGAACCAGTCACGAGTTGAAGTTTTTGAAACAAAAATAGATTCTGTTTTACGCTTGGAAAGGCATTTAGTTCAGTTGATTCTTTCCGATAAGGAAACTGCCCAAAAGGTATTGCAAGCTGTCAATCTAGAGGACTTTTCCAGTGCAACACTAAAAGCTATCGCAATCACTTGTTCGCAAAAGATCCAGGAAGATGAAAGCCTTGAAATAGACAAACTCATCGACAACACAGATAATCCTGAAGCTAAAGATCTACTCACTCAACTTGGATTAGAACCATTGGAGTTTGATTCGATTGAAAAAAGCGTTATCGATTGCATAAAAAAATTTAATAGTTTTCATCTAAAATCAAAAATAAAAATTTATAAAAAACAACGTAACGAAGCCAATATGGCGGGTCAGACAGAAAGATCAAATGAAATAAATAGAAAAATACAAGAAATGTATTCGGCTTTAACCCATTAATACAGAATAAATTTTCAACCACCGTTTACCGTAATTAGGAGAAATTGTCCATATGGCCACAATGGAAAAATTAACCCATGTTTCTGAAATCAATCAACTGGTTTTACAAGGCAAAGAAAAAGGCTACCTGACATATGAGGAAGTCAACGATGTTCTGCCTTCGGATGTCGTCACTCCTGAACAAATCGACGATCTTATGGCCCTTTTTAGTGAAAACGAAATTGCCATTGTTGACACCTCTCTAAAAGGAGAAAAGATTGCTGCGTCGAAAGGAGATAAAAAGGATGGTAACGAGGATGATGTGGTAGCACCAAAATCTGATTCCGTTTCAATAGACGATCCTGTTCGTCTTTACCTTCGTGAAATGGGAACCATATCCCTTCTTACTCGAAAAGGGGAAGTGGAAATCGCAAAAAGAATTGAAGCCGGACAGCATGAAGTCCTTGGAGCTGTTGCCAGTTGCGGGGTTACTATCCGAGAGTTTATAGCCTTGACTGATGAGATTAAGAAAGGATTTAAGCAGATCTTCGATATCCTTCAAGCAACCGAGCCAGAAGAAGGTAAGGAGGCTGCAGAGAAAAAGGAAATAAAAAACCTCCAAAAACGAGTCAAGACTCTTAAATCGGAATTTCTAAAACTAGAAAAGCTAAATGCCAAATTAGAAGGTGGAAAATTGTCAGAGAAAATGCTCGCAAAAACCACCGATCAGATTCAAAAGCAGCAAAAATTAGTGGAAAAGTTGATTTCCGGTCTAAAACTTTCCAACAATGTCATGGATGAAACCATTGAAAAAATATATGGTATTGCTGCAGAGTTTAGAGAAGCTGGCAAGCAGGAACGAGATATCGAAAAACAATTACGCATGTCTCTAG
>CAYYIR010000195.1:0-3928 GCA_964471995.1 uncultured Nitrospina sp.
GACAGACCCCGATATAATAAATTTTTGAATTAAAAGGCTTTATTTGCTAGCTTGAGCAAGTTCTTCTTTTATTTCTATGGGGTATTTGAATGGATAATGTTTTCTGGGTCATCTCAAAAATATTCTGGTGTTTAGCTTCGCCCAACACAAGTATATTTTTAATTTTACTGATCGGGACTGGGCTATTATTTCTTGGTCGTGAAAAACTTGGTAAAAAACTAATTGTGGCCTCAACCGCTTTAATTTTTCTTATTTCCTTATTACCAGTTTACGAAACCTTATTACTCCCTCTGGAAAATAGATTTCCAATTCCCGAACCTCTTCCCGAAAAAATCCATGGGGTAATTGTTTTAGGGGGAGCCGAAATCCCAAAACTAACTCAATTGAGGGGACAAGTTAGCCTCACCGAATCCGTAGAACGTTTAACAACTTTTGTAAATCTTGCACGTAGATATCCTGATGCGAAGTTTGTTTATGCGGGGGGACAAGGTGCCATAACGGGACAAAAATATAAAAGCGCAACGACAGCGCGGTTGTTTTTTGAACAGATGGGTCTTGATACCAGTCACATTATTTTTGATTCTCAATCACGAAATACTCAAGAAAATATAGCAAATGCCTTAAAACTTGTTCAACCTGTAAAAGGGGAAAAATGGGTGCTGATCACTTCAGCCTGGCATATGCCTCGATCAGTGGGAATATTTAGAAAATTCAATTGGCAGGTTATTCCTTATCCTGTCGATTTTAAAACAACCGGGAAATTGGAGATGGGCGTTAAGTTACCGAGATTTTCGACAATAGCTTCAGTTTCAAATGTTGTCTACGAATGGATAGGTCTTTTGTATTATTGGCTAATGGACAGAACTTCAGAGTTATTTCCAAGGCCGCTATAAGTTAACCTAGAATTAACACAACTTCTTTACCCTACTAATACTAATCAGTCGACATATTATAAGCCGGCGCGCTAAATATTTTTCTAGTGCGCTGTTTTTTTAGACTCCAGTGGGGATTCGAATAACAACTCCCCCCATATTCTCGTTTATTTTAAAATCCTTCTTGGGGCTATCCTTACTGATACAAATCAATGATGGAATTTGGCTTATAACCTATTATTTATTAACATTTCAGCGGTCTTTTCCCTTTACTTATTACCATTTAGGGCCGAAATAGCTTTAGAGGAAAAAATTGTCATCAACCCATATATTAGTGTTGCGAACCTTTGGTTAGAGCAATGAAAGCTAGCATAAATCACTATCTTGTTTAATTTATTACATCGGTAAAGCAATAGATCTTTTTATGTCAACCAAAACAAAATTAATACTTATATGTTTTTTTATGCTATCAGGGTCACCTGTTTTTGCAAATGAAACCCAGCAAGCTTTAAATGCTATCAATCGGGGTGACTATAAAACAGCTATAGATATTTGGCAAAACCTTGCGAATAGAGGAAATAATGCAGCGCAATTTAATCTTGGGTTGATGTATTTCAAAGGCGATGGGGTAAAACAAAATTTATCTAAAGCTGCTAAATGGTTCCGCTTAGCTGCGACACAAGGTAATGCCGAAGCTCAGCTTAATCTCGGTGAAATGTATTACAACGGCAATGGAGTTCTAATCGACTATAAAAGAGCCGCAAGGTGGTATCTCTACTCCTCCAAACAAGGGAATATAGACGCCCAATTTAATTTAGGGTCGATGTTCGAAAACGGAGAAGGAATAATTAAGAGTTATAAAAAAGCCATGCGTTGGTACAGGCGTGCTGCATACCAAGGGCATTCAGGTGCGCAATATAAATTAGGATTAATGTATGAAAAAGGATATGGGAGGAGGAAAGAATTTAAAAAAGCTCTTGAATGGTATTTAAAATCAGGGGAAAAGGGCAATGCTGAAGCGCAGTTTAAACTGGGGAAAACCTATGATCAGGGAATTAAATCTAAAAAAGATAAAAGAAAAGCATTTAAATGGTATTCATTGGCAGCAGAAAAGGGTCACCCTAAAGCTCAGTTCCATCTAGGGTTTCTCTATGAAAATGGGAGTGGTGTTCAAAAAAACATAAAAAAAGCTGCCAAGTGGTATCTTTTTTCCGCCGAACAAGACTATATCCCAGCTCAGAAAAATATAGCTTGGATGTATGTCAATGGTCTAGGCGTCGAAGAAGATTTAACTGAAGCTGAAAAATGGTATAGACAAGCAGATTCGTTGGAAAACCAATCAATATATAAAAACTCGAAAACCATAAAAACTGGAACACATACCCAGAAAATAAAAACTAAACAAAGTGACAAAACATCTATCAGAAACTTTGATCTTCCTGAGTCTTTCAATCCAAAAGAAAAAATTTGGCTCGATAAAAACCAGAAGCTATCTCTAGCAATAGGGACATGGATCAGCACAGGGGAAACAAGTTGGAATCATGACATATCTAACACCAGTTCAATTACAGGAAACCCTTCATCGGAATTAATCTATGAAGATTTAGAATCTAATATCATCGAGCTCGAAGGAGAGATAAAACTTCCCCACAAAGTTTTTCTTAGGACTCAATTTGGTTTTGGAACTATAAATGACGGTCGTCTAGTTGACGATGATTTTGTAAGTGCTGCAGGAGCAACAAGTTTTGGCGCTAGCCAATCTGGCCCACACCGAATATCTAGATCGTTCAGCAATGTTGATGGAGACAATATGTGGTACCTTAATCTTGATCTAGGATTCAAACTATGGGCAACCAAAGACAATGCTCATTTCACAAGAGTTTTTATCGGATACCAGCACTGGCAGGAGAAGGTCGTTACTACTGGAGCAGAACAAGTTGAATGTACTTCCTTCACAGGCGGAAATCCATTTTGTGAAAGCCCTGGAACAGTTTCATTTGTGGGACAAAAGGTTATATCCAACGAGGTGCGATGGGACTCCCTAAGAATTGGCTGGGAAGGTTCTTTTCGCTACAGCAAAAGGTTTAGGTTTGATATGGACTTAGCTTATATCCCAATTTCAGGATTATTAAATCGCGATATTCATCATTTGCGGACTGATTTACAGCAAGACCCTTCTTTCGAAATGGACGGCACTGGGACCGGTTATAATTTAGAGGCAAGTTTTAAATACTCTTTAACAAAAAAGTTATTTTTATCGGCAGGCTATAAGTACTGGAAAATTAAAGCGAGTGATGGTACCTGGAAAAACCTCCCTGTTGTTGGAACGCAAACTATAGGTAATTTAAATGACCTTTCTTCCTCACGACAAGGGCTCACAGCGCAATTGGAATACCTATTTTAATCACACCTGCATTTATTCTCTTTAAATTAAAAAAATACTTCTGGCTACTTGTTATTCAAAATTTTTTGAAATAGAGCTATTACAAATAGCTTTACTTAAAACTTCTAAAAGAATTATAATTCAGCCAGCTATCAGGCAATCCCCAAAAGAAACTGACTTTTTTAAACTTTAATTATTTAAATATGTTTCTATCATCAAAAAACTTTATTCTAATTAGGCTTCGTTTTATAGCATGTATCAGCCTGCCAGCATTTCTTTTACTTGCCGGTTGTGCAATGAGCCTTGATTATTGGAAAGGCCAAAAAAAATCCAAACTAATTTCAACTTGGGGGTCGCCCCAAAAGACCATTCCTGATACAAAAGGGGGGAAAGTATATGTTTACGATAGGAGTCCTTGGGAAACAAAGACTAATTATCTAGGAAACAATACAGGTCCAACTCGATTAATTGGTTTCTACATTAACAAAAGAGGGGTCGTCTATGGTTGGAAAGAATTGCCTTTGGGGAAATCTCTTTATAAGTAAGCCCATCCTTTGTATCATTTCCTGTTTATTTTTATTGCTCAACGTTGGTTACGTGGGCGCAGATACAGAAGCAAAATTATTTATTAAATACGAGAAATCTCTTCTATCTGCAAATATTCAGGGAGCAA
>CAYYIR010000196.1:0-3927 GCA_964471995.1 uncultured Nitrospina sp.
ATGCGTTCTTTCATTTCACCCGCTGCCTTATTGGTAAAGGTGATAGCTAAAACGCTTTCAGGGTTGATACTACGTTCACGTATAAGATGAGCAATTCGATAAGTTATTACACGTGTTTTTCCAGATCCAGCTCCAGCCACAACCATCATTGGCCCCTCGCTATGACAAACGGCCTGATGCTGCTGCGGATTTAATGATTCCAGATTCATAAATTTTTCAGGAAGGGAATGGGCTACATTTTCTTAAATTAACGCTTCCCAAGTTATTGAAGCCAGTGCCTCAATATATGTAGCAGAATAATTTAAAGATTCTGTGCGATAAAGTTTTAACTTTTTCGCTTCTGCATATTGTTTAAATTCTATATCTATATCAAAAAGAATTTCTACATGATCGCAAACAAAACCGACCGGTACTATCAATACGGTTTTGGAACCTAACCGGGAGATCTTGTCTAAAACTGATTCAACAGTGGGTCCCAACCAAGGAACAGGTATCATGCCCTGGCTTTGGTAAGCCTGATACCAATGAGTCGGTTTTACATGGTCGACCAATAGCTCTACGGTTTTATTAAATTCCTCTCCGTATGGATCGCCAAGTTTAATAGACTCTGAGGGAATACTGTGAGCCGTAAAAATCGTGTAGATGGATTCTGGTTTTTCTGGTTCTAGTTTTTTGAGAGCTTCTCGATACTTTTCTGAGAATACATCGATCAATAAAGGGTGATTGGCCCAACTAGCAATATAATGAACATTAATATTTTCACCCCCACAATTTTTTAATGCCCCCTTAAAAGCTTCAAAATAAAGCTTGGTACTCCATGTACTAAATTGAGGCGCAAGGCAAATAGCAATTACTTTTTCCACCCCATCCTCTTTCATCCGTTTTACTTCATCACTAATATAAGGATTCCAGTTACGCATCCCCACATAAACTTTGAATTGAGTCTTTTCCTGATTAAGGAAATTTTCCAATCGGTGTGCAAGCTCTGTCGTAATTTCCCTTAAAGGTGACTTTCCGCCGATTTGCTTATATCGATCACGGATGATCTGAATGGTTTCAGGAGTAGATTCTTTACCACCGCGGATTTGTTTTAAGTAATCTGGTATATCATCTGTAGATTCTGGCGCCCCATGCGCCATAAGGAATATACCTATTAAAGGTACAGAATTACTCATATTTAAATTCGTGAACCATTTCAGCCACTGCCTTTACATGGTCTACAGGCGTATGTTGTAAAATACCATGCCCCAAATTAAAAATATGCCCCCGAGGCCCCGCACGACGAAGAATATCATGAACTCTCTCTCGAATTATCGGAAGAGGTGCAAACAGGGTTACAGGATCTAGGTTACCTTGAACTGGTTGCTCAGATCCAAGAATTTTGCGTGCTTCGTCAATTTCTATACGCCAGTCAAAGCTCACTACATCGCCTCCTGACTGTTGTACCAGATTTAAAATAGTAGATGTACCCGTGCTAAAATTAATCAATGGCACACCCAAATCTTTTAATCCATTAAAAACCCTTTTCAAATGCGGCATAATATATTTTTGATAATCATGAGGGTTGAGGCACCCCACCCAGCTATCAAATATTTGAATCGCTTGTGCTCCGGCATCTACTTGCATTTTCAGGTAATTCACCAATATGGTACAAACCTTATCCATCAAAAGATTCCAAACATCGGTAGCATCATACATCATCATTTTTGTCGTGGTAAAATCACGAGATTTACCACCTTCAATCATATAACTACATAAAGTAAAAGGTGCACCTGCAAATCCAATGAGGGGAATTTTCCCATCGATTTCTTTGCGAACAAGTTTAATCGCATCACCTACAAACCCAAGCTGCTCTTCTGCGTTTACTTGTAAAAGGTTTTCAACTGCTTTTTTATTCCTAACCGGCCTAGGTATTACAGGCCCATCGCCAGCACTAAACTCAAGGCCGGTACCCATTGGCTCGAGAGGAAGCAGAATATCAGCAAAAATAATAGCCGCATCAACATCCAAAACATTTAGCGGTTGCATTGTGACCTCACACGCTAGTTCAGGTGTTTTACACATTTCAAGAAAGGTATATTTTTCTTTAAGGTCTCTGTAAACTTTCATGTACCGGCCAGCCTGACGCATAAACCATACGGGTGTTTTATCTACCGGTTCCCCACGGCAGGCTTTTAAAAATCGAAAATCTTTTGAATTATTCATAGAACTCTAAAATGGAAAAGGGATAAAATTTTATTGATTATAGGCTGGGACCACGACATGTTCAATATTTGTTTGAAGGCATTGTTAGATTTAAAATCTCCTAAGGATTTTTATGAAATCGGTCTTGAATCGCTTCTATTTCGCTTAAAACTATAAACTCCTTCTCTTTGGCAAGGTGCTCATTCAAAATGGGTATACATTTAGAATCCATAAGTTCTCCCAATGCCCAGACAATATGAGCGCGAATAAGAGGTTCTTTGTCCTCTAAGGCTTTTATTAAAAAAGGTACAGCCTTTGGGTTATTAGAGTTCCCTAAAGCTACCGCAACGTTTCTCAATAATCCACGACGTTTGATTCTTTTTATAGGGCTCCCTTTAAATCTTTTACGAAATTCTTCTTCATTCAATTGAATCAGATCAATTAGTAAAAAATTACTGTCTACAGATTTAAAAGCAACCTCCTCTGTTTTAACTGCATAAGAATTCCATGGACAAACAATTTGACAATCGTCGCATCCATATATCCTATTTCCAATGGCTTTTCGAAATTCTGTAGGAATAACCCCTTTTAACTCAATGGTAAGATATGAAATGCATTTTTTTGAATCCAAAACATAAGGTGAAACTATCGCATCGGTAGGACAAATATCAATACAGCTTCGACAAGAGCCACAATGGTTTTCTGCCATCTCGGATTTAGGAAGCGCAACATCAACTAAAATTTCAGAAAGAAAATACCAAGACCCAATATCCTGACTGAGCAAGTTTGTATGCTTCCCCACCCATCCTAACCCTGCCTGTTCAGCTAGGGGTTTCTCAAGAATCGGACCTGTATCGACATAAATTTTCGTTCGACAATCTACCAACTCGGTTTGAATCGTTTTTTCAAGTTCTTTTAAACGGAGGGTAATAATATCATGGTAATCTTTATTCAACGCATAAAGGGAAATATCTCCCTTATCAGGGAAGTTAAGAAAATCCATACTTTTTTCTTCTGTGAAATAGTTTTTTCTTAGACAAATAATGCTTTTTACGTTTTCTAAGACGAGGTTCGGATCCCGGCGTTTATCTTCTCCTCGAGCCATATACTGCATTTCTCCTGCGAAACCCAAACCCAACCACTGACTAAATTTTTCACCTGCTTTTTCTATTTTAGGGCTGGCAATTCCAAATCCATCAAAACCCAGTTCGTAAGCCTTTTCTTCAATATTCTTTATTTTTTCAGTTTTTTCTAAATCGGCCATTATTTGATAAGTTGAAGGTGCCTCGTTATTTTGATATCCTCAACAGAATTTTGTAGTTAGTAAATTTAAACCCCAAACGGTAAAGAATAATTGAATAAAACGGGTTACATTTCAGATCCTTTTTATTTGAAACATAAGAATGAACCTCATCCTGAAAATCCAGGACGTTTAAACGCCATACAAAAAAATATTGAATCCTCAAAATATTACAACAACCTTACTCTAATTCAACCCCGCAAAGCTAGAGTAGAAGATATTGCTAAAATTCATGGCAAGGGATACATCCAAAGCGTTGAAAATAGTTGTCAAAATGGTGTTCGCAATCTAGATGCAGATACCGTGATTTCAAAGGATTCCTATCAAGCAGCTTTGTTAAGCGCGGGGGCCGGCTTGGAAGCGGTAGATAAAATCTTAGGGGGCACAGTGGATAATGCTTTTTGTGCAGTGCGCCCACCAGGTCACCACGCAGAACAAAATAA
>CAYYIR010000197.1:0-3897 GCA_964471995.1 uncultured Nitrospina sp.
TCTAGAATTTCATAAACTCTTCTTATGGCTCCTGATGCCTCTTGAATTTGAGTATAAAGGCGAATAAAAGTTCCGATGGGGCCTGCCACGATTAACGCATATAGAAAAAAAGCAGCTAACTCGCCGGGTGTGGTTGTTCCCGACATCACCTGATAGCCTCCATACCAAATTAAAACTGCCGAAATCAGAAAAGTTAGGCCAAGAATGAAGGGACCAAAAAAAGAAGAAATCTTAAGTTTGTCTACCGCCCTTTCGAAGGCTGATTCGATTTCTTTCTCAAATCTTTCGCGCTCATAAGGTTCCCGGGTGAACGATTTAACAATCTTTATCGAAGATGCAACTTCTTCCAAAACAATCACAGCCCGGGCTATCTGATCCTGTAATTTCTCAGCAAAATGTCTTAAACGTTTACCAAATACCCTTGCAAAGAGCATTAGTGGCGGCAAAATCAATAAAATAAGCCCTGTCAACTTCCAATTCAGGTATAAAATAATTGCCATCGCCCCAATCAGCGTGATGCTTTGCCGCAGCAAAGCAACAGGAATGGTTACCAAAGCATTTTGAATAACCGATATATCACTGTTCATCCTTGAAAGAATTTCACCCACACGGCGCTCTTGAAAAAATCGCAAGGACAAAGATTGTACATGGGAAAAAAATTCAATACGAAAATCTGTAGTCATCCTGTTACCGACAAAGCCAAAAATATAATTATGAGTTACAGCAAAGGCCGCCTGTAGGAAGATTATGAATATCAAATCCCAAGCAAGCCCATCTAGAATTTGACTGTCTTTTAGGATCACCACAGCATTGATCATATTTCGAACAATCAAAGGCAAAACCAGATTGACCAGAGAAGTAAGAATTAAGCAAACAAAAGCAAAAACTAGACTCTTAGTATAGGGTCTGGCATATTTCAATATTTTTCGGAATTCTTTCATGCTCACTATTCCTGAATTGGGACCTGCCAGCACGTAAAAACCAGCTCACAAACCGATAAATCACAATAAATTCAATATTTTTGAGCCGATATCATAACGCCTTGAAAGCCTCAATTCAAACCTTATCGAATGGTTTTTTCCTTAGTATTTCTTTATTTTTATTTTTTTAAAAAAAAAATCAAATATTTTTAAAGTTTTTGCTGAAGCTACCGTTAAGCTTATTGGAATAGCTGGCTAAAAATAGAACCACCGATTTAGCCAAAAAAAAATAAAGTGTTAATTTTTAATAATTTAGAGGCTTAAAATGGATACACAGGCTATAAATAATGTGGTCAATCCAACAGCACTAAGACCTAAATCGACTGCTTCCAGTTCGCGTTCCGATGCAGGAGCTTCAACCGCTGCCACAGAAGACATCGTTAGCTTGTCGAAAAAAGGTAAAGATTTGGCCCAACAAGGATCCGAAACTCCTAGTGCAACAACACCTACGGGTAGCGAGGAAAGAAAGTTCGAGGTCACAGAAAACAACGATGTTGTGCTTGAGGTCATTGACCCACAAACTCAAGAAGTGGTTAGATCTGTTCCATCAGAAGAACAACTTGAATTAAGAGACGCAATCCGAAGTGAATTGGACAGCATTGATTTAGACAGTATTTAGAATTTGTACAATTTTTGATAACAATAAAAGAGGCTCATAACTCTGGAAATTTCAGGCTTAGGAAGTTTTTCAATAGCGCACAGAGCTACTGCCAAAATCAATGCTGATCCAATAGCACCCGCAAGGTCTGCTCCAAACGACATCCAAGGTCAAATTTTTAAGGAAGCTCAGAACAGTTCCATCATGCCAGTAAAAGCACCGAGTGATCTGAGTGGAGAAGAAGGTAGTTTAGTAAGACAGAATAATTCCGGTTCAGCAATTGCTGAAAGCCCAATAACAAAATCCAATATAGGCAGCCAAGTAGACATCCTCGCCTAATCTCTGCGGAAGTTAAAAAAATCGCTTTTATTCTAAATCGTTACCCTTTTATTAGGACAACGATTTTTTTATATTTATTGCATCTGGCTAGGCAATGGCATGCATAAATCGTTCTGTGATTGCTTCAGGGGTGTGGGTTACCCGTCCGGTAGAGGAATCAAAACAAGGTTCAACTTTGATTAATAGAAAATTGGGGCCTGGTAATTCTTTAAGTTTTAAAAAGGCTTCTTTAATTTCTTTCTTTTTATCAATTCTCAAAACATTCTTATAACCCGAGCTTTTTGCAATCTCTTCTAACTTTACTTTCCCAGAAAGAGACCTCTGGCTTCCTGTCGATTCATATACCTCATTATCTATAACCACATGAATCAGATTGTCGGGTGCCTCAGCAGCAATCATAGCCAATGTACCTAAAGCCATTAATACATTGCCATCACCATCAATGATGATTACTTTTTTTTCGGGTTTGTGCAATGCAACCCCCAAACCTATAGATGAAGCAAGCCCCATTGATCCGATCATATAAAAATTAGCTTTACGATCTTTGAGCGCAAACGATTCACGGCAAATAAAACCGTTTGCATGGACTACGGGCACATTATCTTCTATAAGCGGAAGCAACTCTTGAAATGCTTCAGTGCCTTTCATCAAACAATCCTTTCTCGACAATCAATGTATAGGGCAATTTCTCTTCACAAATTTTATTTTTAGCCTTTCTAAGAACCTCCTCACAATTATCTTCATTGAGAAGAGAATATTCCATACCCGCTGTTTTCAAAAGTTGCTTATCAATATCACCCATAATGATATGTTCTGGAGCATCCTTGCCATCTTTCCCACGCCAACTCATAATTACAAGCATAGGAATATTGTAAATTAAATTTAGTGAAGTGAAGGCATTAAGACTGTAGCCTAATCCGGAATTTTGCATAAGAAGAACAGGCATCCCCCCTGCAAGGTAGGCCCCTGTACACAATCCCACGGCAGCATCTTCGCGTACTGCGGGAATATATCGAGCTTCTTGTTGATCCTCTAATTCATAAATCAATCCGGATAATAAAGAACAAGGTACTCCGGTAAAAAATTTATAACCCGCTTGGATCAAGCTTTTAATAAATGACTGAGATGTTAGGGAAGACATATGCGCAAACGCTTACCAGTTTTGAATGTTTCGCTCGCCACCATACTCACCCTGAAGCTTGTGAATAAGCTTGATATACTCTTTGATTGCTTCCTCACCCTGGAACTCCACACCAATGTCTTTGGCGGCCTGATTAGACATTGGAACTCCTTCGTCCCCCATAACACCTTCACACTCACCAAAGGAATCGATGGTTTCGGCAATCATTTTTCCCAACGACAGATTATGGATATGGCCGTCAATAAGATGATAAATTTTTCCTCCCGCATCAGGGTTGCCGAGCACGCATTGAATTCCTTGAACGACAGAAGCTACGGAGACGTACTTGGTGCTTCCTTTAAGATCAACATTATAATTGGTGGCAAGATAGTCAATCGTCTGGAACCATTCCGATTTGTCAATTTGCGGGCGGACACCATATACAGTGACAGGGCGCAATATTGTGATATCAAAGGCTCTACTTTTTTGAAATTGGAAACAAAATCCTTCAATAGAATTTTTAATTGATCCATAAAGACTACCTGGGCGCACAGGATGACTCTCATCCATCGGGTTATCTTTATTTACAGTGGAAAGCACTTCACCAAAAACAGTGCAGGAGCTCATAAAGATAACTTGTTTTACTTTGGCTTTACGGGCCTCTTCCAGCAAATCAAAAGTGCCATCAATATTGACCTTTATCAACTCCTCTACTGTTTGGACGGGTCCCGGAAAATGGGCAAGATGCACCAGAACTTCCGCATCCTGAACAAGCTTTGCAAGTGATTCCTTATCTTCCAAGCCTCCAATAATATAATCAATATCTTCAAAGGTCTTCAGATGTTCAACGACACTGCCTT
>CAYYIR010000198.1:0-3821 GCA_964471995.1 uncultured Nitrospina sp.
TCAACTCGGTTTGGGAACCGCGGCAAACTCTCCCAATTCCCATTTTTGATGCAATTTTAAAATGGTTCCATTTTTTAAAAGTTGCGCAAGGCTGGTATCCACTTTATCTTTTAGTTCTTTGTCTTCTTTTCGGATTACGATTCCATAAAATTCTGATGTCATTCGGGATCCCACAAAATGGGCTCTGCCAATCAGATCTTTGTTATTTTTAAAATAATAGTTTGCCTGAACTGAATCTCCAACAACAGCATCGATGCCTTTATTCGCCAAGTCAATTACAGCATGGCCGAACTTGTCATACGTTTTAATTTCTATACCAGAATATTTTTCAAGAAAGTAATAGGAGGTTGTATTAATTTGTGCTCCTACTCTGGCATTTTGCTTTTCTAAATCCTCTAACGATTTTATATTTTTCAAATCATTACGTGCCAACACAGCAACTCCACTTTGCAAGTAAGGAATACTGAAGGCCATTCTTTTTTTTCTCTCTTCAATAATTCCTACCGAACTGATGACTAAATCGAATTTTTTGGTGATCAAACCTCCAAACAAACCTCCCCACTCTATATTTATCAACTCATAATCTAAACCGGCTTCCCGCGCCACTTCTTTGATTAAATCCACCTCAAACCCATCCAATTGGTTTTGCTGATTCATAAAAGCCATTGGAATAAAAGTCGCATCAATTGCAATAACCACTTGAGTTTTTGATTCCAGTTTGGAAGTAGAATGTGGCTGACATCCACAAAGGAGAATTATAAAAAAAATCAATAGAATCTTTAGGTAAACGGATCGCATTTTTTATTGAAAATTTTTGTTTTAGGAATACCGAAACAAATCGGTGAAACGTAAGGCCTTCTTGCAGAAATAAAAACAGAGGCCGGCAAGGAGTAATTATTTCTCGATTATTTTCTTTGGTGTCGTTTTACCCATTTCCTCGCAAGTTTTCTTGCCTTCGTAATTTGTTCTGATGTCATCCTCTTTTCTACAATATCGATATTCTTTCTTCCAGCCTCACTTCCATTTTTAGAAGAAATAACAAACCATTTCAATGCTTCAACAAAACTTTGGTCCGTACCCTCCCCCTTGCTATACATTGCACCCAGGTTATTTTGTGCATCCTTATGAGATCCCTCTGCGGAAAGCTTATACCATTTCAAGGCCTCGGCATAATCCTTCGGCACTCCGTTTCCCCACTCACTCATAACGCCGAGATTGTATTGGGCTGCAGAATGACCTGTTGTGGCCAGGGGTAATAATTTTTTCAACGCTACTTCATAGTTTGTTTCATGAATAGCATCCAATCCCTCTTGGAATTGATTTGCTAAAGAGGGAGAAGGGAAAGAATAGAATAAAATCAGGATGAACAATCTTACTCTTACACCAAATCTCTTATTTAAAATATAATGCGTACATCGATAAGGTTTCATTTGTTTTTTCCTACTTTTTTATGCCATTCGGCGGCAAGTCTTTCAGACTCTGCTATCTGTTCGGGAGTCAACCTTCTTTCAGTAAACTTTTTATTACTTTTTGCCTCGAAATCTTTTGTGCCAGCAATGGTGAACCATTTATGTGCCTTAGCAAAATCTCGAGGCACACCAAGGCCGATCATATGCATGACACCGATGTTATTCGGTGCATCTTTGTTACCTTGTTCGGCTGCCAGCAGATACCATTTCATTGCCTCCTTATAGTTTACGGAAACTCCCTCGCCCTGGTCATACATCACGCCCAGGTTATTCTGTGCATCCGCGTATCCCTGTTCCGCTGCAAGCCTATAATATTTCAGCGCCTCTTCAGAACTCTGAGGAGCACCCTCGCCCATATCATACATAATCGCCAAAGCATATTGACCGCGGGGATCATTTTTTTCGGCAAGTGATCTAAACACCTTTACAGCAGTATCATAATCGCCACGATCAAATGCGTCCCGGCCGTTTTGGTAATGGGAATTCGCACAACCAACTAAAATATAAATAATAAATACAATCCCAAAAAGATTTTTTTTCATTTACTAAATCTCATTCCTATTCAATTAAAAAAAGGCTTAATAAGAATTCTATTAAGCCAATAAAGAATCGGTCTTTTTTTACGCTTGTTCACATAAATTGGCTTTGTACTATATATGCAAACATAGATCCAAAGCCTTTTCAATATCTTCTTTAATAGTACGTCTGACTCGGCAGGAATGAATTCAACAGGAAAAGATTTGTACCAAAGTGCCCCTAATGCCTATCTTCATTCTGGTATTTTGGTTAATTTCTTTTTGTAGGATAATTGTAACGATCGATAAGAACCGCTCCATCCTTTTGATGGTGTTCCAGGCCTACCATTGATAACTCAAGACCCTTATTTTCGAATTCCTTTTTCCATTCATCAAGCTTGAATTGGACGTGAGCATCGATAAGAAAAGTCCCTGTAAAATCAACTATGACCTGCTTATTGGCCTTGAAGGCAAGAAAAATACGTTTTCGTAATGCAAGCCAGTTAGCAAAAATTACTGAGTCTCGCAAAACAAATTTAACAGACTGATCACTTTCATCAGTTGCCTCACAGTTTAATTTAAAAAATGAAGTAACGAGTACGCCGCGGATCAAATGGAAGAAAATATTTAATGCTATTCCTATACCTATTCCCTTCAAAAGATCCGTTTCCAAAACAGCGATTATAGTAGCGATAAAAATGAGGAATTGATCTTTCCCCAAATGATACATATGTACAAACTCACCAGGCGATGCCAGGCGAAACCCTGTGACTACCAGTAATGCTGCTAAAGCGGCCAGTGGAATATGATTAATCCAATTAGGTATCAAGGTAACGGCAAATAATAAAAACATCCCATGATAAAAATTAGCAAACCTAGTTTTTGCACCATTATCAATATTTGCTTTACTACGTACAATCTCAGAAATCATTGGTAGTCCACCCAGAAAGGCAGACAAAGTATTGCCAACACCAATGCCTAACATGTCTCGATCCATATCTGTTTTGCGATACCACGGATCAATCTCATCTATGGCCTTGGCACTTAACAAACTCTCCAAGGCTCCAATGACTGAAAACAAAATGACATATTTTATTCCTGTCACCGTAAACAATCCGGAAAAATCTGGTAATGTCAGGTCATTTATTACATCAAGTGGGACATTGACTAAAAACTTTTCGCCTAAGTCATAGATTTTACCATTAAACGTATAATTCGTATTTCCGCCCAATCCCATAAATATTCCCAATGGAACAGTTATCAACAACATCGTCATAGGTGCGGGGATGATTTTTAATTTCTGGTTTTTTATGAAGAAATAACTCACCACTATAATAAGGCTTAAAATCCCAATTAACCCAACTTTGGGATTCATTTCTACGATAAAAGAAGGCATACGACCGAGTAAACTTAGAGGAGAACCGTGTGGATGCAACCCTAGCAATATGGGAAATTGTTTTGCAATAATGATAATTCCAATGGCAGCCAGCAATCCATGTATCGCTGCTTTCGGAAAAAACTCTACCAGGGACCCTATACGAAGTGCGCCGAATAAAATTTGGACTACGCCGGCCCCAACACCAACACCTAGTGCTAAACGATATGCCTGAAAGTCTTTCTCCAGATCTTCCCCGCCAGTAAATCCAAATTCCGTAACGCAACCTAATGCAATGACAATCAAACCTGCGGCAGGGCCTTTAATCGTAAGTTCTGAATTACTTAGGAAGGTAGCAACTAAACCGCCAACAATGGCAGTAATGATACCCGCAATTGCAGGGTATCCCGAGGCAAGGGCTATGCCCAAGCAAAGCGGTAAGGCAATAAGAAAAACTAAAAA
>CAYYIR010000199.1:0-3803 GCA_964471995.1 uncultured Nitrospina sp.
CTTGTTACGCAGGAGACATTTTTATTTAATGATACTATTTTAAATAATATTGCTTTTGGAAAATTACAAGAATCTAAACATGCAGAAATTATGGGGGCGGCGAAAGCAGCTCATGTTGATCACTTTGTTGAAACTATTGATGATGGTTATGAAACAATTATTGGGGAAAGAGGAGTCAAATTATCTGGGGGACAAAAACAAAGAATTGCTATTGCCCGTGCAATATTAAGAAATGCCCCTATCTTAATATTAGATGAGGCAACATCGGCCCTTGACTCTGAATCAGAAAAATTAGTTCAAGACGCGTTGCATAACCTTATGGAACACCGCACTTCATTTGTCATTGCACATAGACTCTCTACTATTAAAAATGCAAATCGTATCCTGGTTATGGAGGATGGAAAAATCGTTGAATCAGGCACTCATGAGTCATTAATGGCTAGTAGCGGCTTGTATCAAAAGTATTATGAAATGCAATTCATTGATCTAAAAGAGAAGGAAAATATAAAGGGCATGGATAAAGATGCGGTTTGATAATGTTTGTATAGAAGGACTGGGTTATCATTTGCCTGCTAATCGAATTTCCTCAGCAGATCTCGAAAGTAGGCTTGCCCCTCTTTACGATAAACTTAATCTTCCTCAAGGTCGATTGGAATTAATGAGTGGTATCCAAGAACGTAGGTTTTGGAATAAGGGGGTTTTTCCAAGTGAGGTGGCCTCCATTGCAGGGAAAAAAGCCATTGAAAATTCAGGAGTAGAAGTAAAAGAAATTGGTTGTCTGATTTCTGCTTCAGTTTGCAGGGACTTTTTGGAACCCTCCACAGCTTCTGTGGTTCATCATAATCTAGGCCTTCCTGAAGAATCTTTTGTATTCGATGTTTCTAATGCATGCTTAGGTATGTTAAATAGCATGTGCATCATTGCGAATATGATAGAGAGAGGCCAGATAATGGCCGGTCTAGTTGTATCTGGCGAAAACGGAGGTCCTCTGGTGAATAATACTATTGAAACTCTGCTGGCGTGTCCTGATATCAATAGAAATTCAATAAAATCTTCATTTGCTTCCTTAACAATAGGGTCTGCCGCGGCAGGGATTCTTTTGGTTCATAAAAATATATCCCAAAATAAACATCGCCTGCTAGGCGGAATTTCTATTGCTGAGACTCGTTTCAATGACTTGTGTTGTGGCAATGATGATTCTGGGGTAAATACAGATTGGTCCCCCTTGATGGAAACAGATTCGGAACAACTCATGCAGGAAGGTTGTCGGCTTGCTGGTAGAACATGGATTCGTACACGCGAAATATTGGGATGGAAAAACAATGAAGTAAATCGTGTGTTTTGTCATCAAGTAGGTAAAGGGCATCGAAAATTAATGTATGAAAATGTTGGCTTGGATATTCAAAAAGACTTTTCCACTCTCGAGTTTCTAGGTAATACGGGGTCTGCTTCTTTACCTGTCACTTTTGCTATGGGAGTAGAAAAAGGGATCTTGAAGAAAGATGATAAAGCTGCTTTATTAGGTATTGGAAGCGGTTTAAACTGTCTAATGTTGGGTGTTGAATGGTGATAGATAGTAGTTTATATCCTTTTAAATCTCATTCCTTGGATTTGGATTCTTATCGATATCATTATTTAGATGAAGGGCAGGGAGAAACTTTGCTTATGTTGCATGGAAACCCTACTTGGTCTTTTTATTACCGTAATCTTATCCTAGACTTGAAAAAATCATACCGATGTGTGGTTCCTGATCATATGGGTATGGGAAAATCAGATAAACCGCAAAATTACCCTTATACCCTTTCACAGCATATTGATAACCTAGTTGCCCTGGTGGACGAAATATCATTAAAGGATATAACGTTAGTAGTTCATGATTGGGGTGGGGCGATCGGAATGGGTTTTGCTGTCCGATATCCAGAAAAGGTAAAAAGGCTGATCCTATTTAATACAGCTGCATTCTTGTCTAAAAAAATTCCAATACGACTGAGGTTTTGCAGGATACCGGGGTTTGGGGCTTTAGCCATTCGAGGTTTTAATGCATTTGCTTTAGCAGCTACTAATATGGCGTGTAAAAATAGGGAGCGTATGACGGATGAGGTTAGAGCGGGATACCTTGCCCCATATAGTAATTATTCAAATCGCATTGCCAACCTGCGTTTTGTTCAGGATATTCCCATGAGCCCAGATGCGCCCAGTTATTCGTTAGTAAAGGAAATTGAAGAAAACCTTGGTCAGTTTGCTTCACTACCAATAATGATTATATGGGGCGCTAAGGATTTCGTATTCAATCGTCATTTTTTAAAAAAATGGCAAACTGTTTACCCAAATGCAGAAGTTCATTGTGTTTCAGATGCAGGGCATTATGTGGTAGAAGATGCTTATGAACGGATTCTTCCCTGGGTGAACACATTTCTTCAGAAAAATCCAATTTAAAGCAAAGAGTTTATAAATTATAAAAGCCGACCTCTTCGATGAGTAATCGGCTTTTATTACAGATCAATAGCGGTAATGTTCAGGTTTATAAGGGCCTTCTTTGGGTATATTTAGATAGGCTACTTGTTTATCGGTCAGGGCTGTTAATTTTACACCCAGTTTTTCAAGATGTAGACGGGCGACTTCTTCATCAAGAATCTTTGGCAAGGTGTATACCCCCACTTTGTAATGTTTATTATACAATTCGATTTGGGCTAATACCTGATTTGTAAATGAATTGGACATTACAAATGATGGATGTCCGGTTGCACAACCTAGGTTTACAAGACGTCCTTCGGCTAACAAGATTATACTGTGTCCATCTGGGAAGGAGTATTTATCAACTTGCGGCTTGATAATATCCTTAACGATACCCGGAAAATTATTCAAAGCTTCAACCTGAATTTCAATGTCGAAGTGACCAATATTACAAACAATGGCATCGTTTTTCATTTTTTCCATATGCTCAATACAAATGATATCTGTACATCCCGTTGTGGTCACAAATATATCACCTTCTTTCACTGCATCTTCCATCGTGGTGACTTCATAACCTTCCATAGCAGCTTGTAAAGCACAAATAGGATCGATTTCAGTAACAATAACTCGAGCACCGAGACCACGCATTGAGTCCGCGCAACCTTTTCCAACATCACCAAATCCGGCGACTACTACTACCTTTCCGGAAATCATGATATCTGTTGCTCTCTTGATTCCATCCGCAAGGGATTCCCGGCAACCGTATAGATTATCAAATTTGGATTTTGTAACGGAATCATTAACATTCATTGCCGGAACTTGGAGGGTATTTTTTTCAATCATTTTATAAAGATTGTGGACCCCTGTCGTTGTTTCTTCAGTAATCCCTTTGATTTCTGGAAGTAATTCGGGGTGTTTACCATGAATATAAGCGGTTAGGTCTCCGCCATCATCAAGAATCATATTGGGTCCCTGATCGTTGTCGAATAATAATGTTTGACCGGTGCACCACCAATACTCTTCCTCTGTTTCCTCTTTCCATGCAAATACCGGGATTCCTGCTTTGGCAATTGCGGCTGCTGCGTGATCTTGTGTTGAAAATATATTACAGGATGCCCAACGAACCTCAGCTCCAAGTTCAATAAGAGTTTCGATTAGAACGGCAGTTTGAATTGTCATATGCAGAGAACCAGCAATACGAGCGCCTTTTAAAGGTTTTTGTTTCCCATATTTATCACGTAATGCCATGAGCCCTGGCATTTCATTTTGGGCCAGGATAATTTCTTTTCGTCCCCAATCAGCCAAAGAGATATCTTTTACTTTGAATTTTTCAGAGACGGCAGTGGTTG
>CAYYIR010000200.1:0-3738 GCA_964471995.1 uncultured Nitrospina sp.
CGGGTAAAACCCCGATGGCGATTGCTATCTGGAATGGTCAAAACAAAGAAAGAAATGGCCAGAAAGCTGTAACACAGTGGAATACACTGCATTACTAGTCTTTAGTGCGGATTAATCCGCCTGACCAAAAAAAGTAACCCAGGGAAGAAGCTAACTAGTTAGCTTCTTTTCCTGGGTTTTTTTTTCCAAAAAGAAATAATTATTCTACAGGCCAGCCCATCTGACCCCAGCGTTCCATCCCACCATTGCCCACACAAATAACATTTGTAAGGCCGGCATTTTCCAAGGCTTCAGCAGCCATCTTAGCACGGCCACCCATTTTGCAATGGACATAAACAGTGTCATATTCCTTTAGTTCATCCGCAATTTCGGTGACGGATTCGTGATCCTGATTTCTAGCCCCTTTAATATGCCCGGAGTTAAATTCACCTGGAGAGCGAACATCTAAAATCAAATCATTGCTTCCCAGCCCATCAATTTTCCCGTGCAAATCATCAACTGAAATAATTTCCATCTTTTCCTCTTAATTGTCTGGTTCTTAAAAAGTTACAAATTGGATTATAGCATGCCCAAAAACGACCTTTTAAAACCCAAATTTAAGGTTTTATAAAAAATATTAACTTTTACTAAAAAAGTATAAATAGAAAAGAATTTTGACTCTAGGGAATAATCTTCCTAAATATTTTGACGAAAATCTTGAGTAAAAAAAATAAAATAAAATAAAAAAGACAAATAAATATATATGTTTAAAGGTTTAAGGTTAAAAAAAACAAATAAAAGTCCATGCATTAAATTTTTGGTATATCTTTTGCTTAATTTAAGAAAAAAACTATTAATTTGGAAAATAAATATGAATGAAAGCATATACATAGCAGCCTCTGCTGGAATAAAGCAGGCAAAAAAGATGGAAATGATTGCCAATAATTTAGCAAATGTAAATAACACAGGCTATAAACGGGATGGTTTGGTTTTTAAAGAAATGATGCCCCCTTTTCCACCAGATACAGGAATGGAAGAGGCAAAAAACGCTCTTTTATCTCCTGAAAAATCCAACAAAAACATTTCATATGTTGGAATAACGGACTACTACACAGATTTTAAACCAGGAGTTCTAAAAAAAACGGGAGGAACTCTGGATTTAGCTTTAGATCAGGAAGGTTTTTTTAAGGTCAAAACACCTGAAGGTCCTCGTTACACCCGAAATGGAAATTTTCGTCTCAACACGGAAAAACAATTAGTGAACCAAAATGGTAACCAGGTTTTGGATATTAACAATAACCCGGTTGTAATAAGTGCTCTGGGAAAGATTTCAATTGATGGTCAGGGAAATGTTTCAGTAGGAAATGGACTGGCAAATACCTCAGTCGGCACTATTAACATGGTACGTTTTGAAAACGAAAAATCCCTGGAAAAAACCGGAGATAGTCTCTACCAAAATTTAGAATCTGAAGAAAAAGAATTGCCAGTAACAACCACAAAAATGCATCAAGGTTTTTTGGAAAATTCGAATGTGTCAACGGTTAACGAGATGACAGAAATGATTAGCACGTTAAGAATTTTTGAAACTTATCAAAAAATTATTCAGTCCAATGACAATATGAATGACCAATCTGTAAATACAATAGGTAGGGTAGGTTAATAAATAAATTTATTACAAAGATGAAAGGAATCAAAAAATGATTCGATCTTTATACACGGCTTCAACAGGAATGAATGCTCAGGACCTGAACGTGAGTGTCATCGCAAATAACTTGGCCAATGTAAATACAGTAGGTTTCAAAAGAAGTCGACCAGAATTTCAGGATCTTCTATATCAAAACTTACGATTAGTTGGAACACTTTCACCCAACGGACAGCAGGTACCTACCGGTGCGCAATTAGGTTTGGGAACAAAAACTGCGGCAATCCAAAAAGTATTTTTGCAGGGAGATTTTTCACAAACCAAGAACCCTCTTGACATAGCGATCCAAGGAAAAGGGTTTTTTCAAATTACACAACCAGACGGAACCCTAGCTTTTACCCGGGCAGGTTCTTTCAAACTTGATAATACCGGACGTATGGTAACGGCAGATGGTTTAGCATTACAACCAGCTATTACTATTCCTAATAATGCTTTATCAATTTCTGTAGATCCGCAGGGTAGCGTTGCTGTAACCCAACCGGGATCGCCGGCACCAACGGTTGTAGGAAATATCCAGATGGCATCATTCCAGAATCCAGCGGGATTGCAATCGATAGGGTTCAACTTGTATACGCAAACAGACGCATCAGGACAACCCCAAATTGGTAACCCTCAAAGTATAGACCTTGGTTCGACACAACAAGGATTTCTAGAATTATCAAATGTAAGTGTTGTTGAAGAAATGGTGAACCTGATTGCAGCCCAAAGGGCGTACGAAGTTAACTCCAGAACAGTTCAAACAGCAGATGAAATGCTCCAAATCTCAAATAATATGAAACGGTAAAAGCAAATGATATTTATTAAAACTAGATTCCAAATATTTTGCATTATGTTGTTTTGTTTGTGCCTGTCTTTAACTTTTGGGAGGAATATCAATGCCTCAGAGACACAAACTTTAAAGGTAGATGAAATTGAAAAAAGTGCAATAGACCATTTGGTAAAGGCATTACCGTGGGACAAGGAATCACTAGAAATCAATGTTTATTACCAGGGTAAGGATATTACCCTACCCCTTGGGAAAAAAGATTTAATTTACAAAATAATGGGAAGCAGTCAAAGAGCAGGAAGAATACCCATGATTTTGGAAATACGAATTAATGATCAATTTAAAAAAAGAATTCGTTTAAATACCAAGGTACTAGTATCGCAACAAGTTATAAAAACAAAACGCGCAGTGAAGAGAGGGGAAATTTTGTCAAACGATGAGATTCGTGTAGAAACCGTTCAAACAGAACGTCCTTCACAAAATGCAATAACGAATATTGATCATGCATTGGGATATGAAGCAGCAAGAAATTTGCAAGCTGGCAAAATTCTAATACCAAATTTTATAAAGAGACCCGCATTGGGAAACAGAGGGGATAAAATTTTAATTATGGCACAAAAAGGTGGCATGACAATAACTACACCGGGAATTCTAAAAGAAGATGGTTATGAAAATGCCATGGTCCGGGTTCTAAACATTGAGTCGAAAAAGGTAATTTATGGAAGGCTTGTGGATTCCAATACAGTGAAGGTGAGATTTTAATGGGAATTGGATATTTTAATAATAAAAAAGTGGGAATCGTATTCCTGTTTTGGGTGTTTTTTTCAGTTGCTTGTTCAACTTCACACAGGGCGGTAGATAGTAAATCAACGATCATTCCCAAGGAATTATATCCCAAGCCTACTTTACAGAAACCTAAGGAAGGAGCACTTTGGCCAGGAAATACTCGGGGTAACTTTTTGTTTGGAGATGATAAGGCTGCCAAGGTGGGAGATATCATCACTGTGACCATAAACGAAAATGCTACATCAAGCGCAACTGCCACCACTGATACTGAAAAAGCTAACACAATGAATATGGCAGCACCCAACATTTTGGGATTACCAAGTAACATGGGTGTTGGGAATTTTTTGGGTATGGGAACCCAGTTGGACCCAACGGTTAATGCAACGATTGCTAACCAAAATAAGGGTGCAGGAACGGTAACCCGTAACGGAACTCTAACAGCAACTATTTCAGCTATGATCACGGAGATATTGCCCTCTGGAAATATGAGGATTGAAGGTCGAAG
>CAYYIR010000201.1:0-3701 GCA_964471995.1 uncultured Nitrospina sp.
CGTATAGGAGAAAAACTTTTTGGGTGGTGGATATGGTTAGGTTTCTTTGTTTTCATCGGTTTGGGTGGGTTTTTTGCGATTTGGTTTATTGTTAAAGGAATTTTTCATTTTATTTTATCTTTTGAAAATAATTATTCTTTAAATCTCATGTTAGCTACAATTATTCCTCCATTTGTTTTATATAAAGCTTCTAGGTTTTGGTGGAATGTCATGTTTGTGGATATTCTTATTCCATTTTTGAAAAATAATATAAAAAAATTATGACATCTATAAATCTTTTGAATCCGAAAAATTCCTTAGCAATGAATTTAATATCAATCCTAGTCACCTAAGTCTAGTTCGGGTTGATAATCTTTTTCTGATTTAGATTTCTTATCTTCAAGATTTAATATTGGCAAACTTATTATTTCCAATCTTACCCTTGCCAACTCCGGGTCCGTTGCAACTTTTATTGATCTTCCCCAAAGTTCAAACTCTAATGTTTTTGGTTGCCCAGATGGTTTCTTTGTCAGAATTCTCACTATCTTTATAACAATAATTGGGCCGTGAAACCAAATGGGAATGGAATCGTTATTTTTCATCGATCATATTGTTCTCTATTAAATAGAAAGAGTTTCAAAAATCTATCCATGTAATATTGGATTATTCAAGGCATATATTAAAGTTGATGAAACTAGCTTTGTTGTCTTACATCTTATTTCAACTTCTGCCAATACGCGGCCCCACCCTCAATATCTATAATTTTTTCTTCAATTTCATTTACTTCCCTGAAATCATGAACAGCAGATCTACAAGGTGGCAGACTATAGTCATCAATGATTACAAATCCTCGTAGTGATAACTTATGGTAAAGAGCAGTTAATGAATCCTGAGTAGACTCATAAAGATCGCCATCTAACCTTAAAAGAGAAAAGCGATCAACAGGTAGATCAGATAATGTATTTTTGAAATAACCTTTGACAAAGCTAACATTGTCATCGAGCAGATCATATTTTTTAAAGTTTGCTTTAACGTTTTCCATACTAACCGCTAAAATATTATAAGAATATAAATTATCTCCTTTGTCTTCAGGATATTTATCCGGTTCTGGTTTAGGGATTCCTTCAAAAGAATCACATAACCAAATGCACCGATCAGTGATATCATGAGCCTTAAGGACACCACGCATAAAGATACTGGCGCCACCACGCCATACACCTGCTTCCACAAAATCTCCGTCGACTTTTTCTTTTATAATGGTTTCTATAATAAATTGCAGATTGTCCAATCGTTTTATCCCTACCATTGTGGTCGCATAGGGTGGCCAGTCATGTCCTAATAAACGTTTACTTAATCTTTGGAAATCAGTCAAACTGTCACTCCTGGTAATTAAAAGTCCAAATTTACCAAAAACCCAAATAAGTAAAGCTCTACAAAAATATTTCAACTTTAATATTGTCCGCTGCTTGAGAGACAAGTCTTTATTTTCTGGTTCGGGTAAAACCCACTCCAGAGGCATTGCATTGGCATAGTGGGAGTACTCGCAATCAATGTGAAAAAAGTTTGTAAGACTTTTTTTAAGAAGATTAAGATATCGCTCTCTATTTTGGTCTGATTGCAACATTGTAAAAATCACCCATTTTTTTGTTTATGAAGGAAAAGTTAATAAATATTTAATACATTTCAGGTTGTTTTAGCTTTGTCGATGACTCTTATAACAGTGCTTACCCCAACCCTCAACTCATTTGCAATTTTTCTTATACCTTTACCGGTTGATCTGAGTTCCCTGATTTTATTTTCGACTACAGTAGGCACCTTGGGTCTACCCAGTTGCTTCCCCTGAGCTCTTGCTCTTATCAAACCAGTATTAACTCTTTCTTGGATCATGGATCTTTCAAATTCGGAGAAAACATCAAGCATTTGAAACAGCATCTTTCCTGCGGGCGTGGTAGTATTGATTCCCTGTTTATGGAGGAACAAATCAACTTTACTGAGGTAGAGCTCATCGAGGAAACTTATAAGGTGTGGCAGCGATCTACCTAAACGGTCGACGCTCCAGGTCATGATCAGGTCAAAATCTCCCTCCTTTACCCCTTGGAGCATCTCATCGAATTTAGGTCTTTGATCTTTACCTTTGGATAAGCGAATACCCTGATCCATGAATTCTTGAACTACCTTCCAACCGTTTTGATCAGCTATTTTTTGAAGTTCCTGCAACTGTGTTTCAGGGGTTTTACCATCTGTGCCCAACCGCGCATACAAGGCGACCCTTTCTCTTTTTTTGCTAATATTACCTGCCGCAAATCTAATTTTTTCTTCCATTTTTAGTCTGCTATTTAGTTAATTTAAATTAGTATTGAAAATAATGTTCTAAAAATAAATAATATTAGAACATAAATATTGGTTATGTACTAATATTAAATGATAATAGAACATTAAATTCAGCCTTTAAATTGGTTTTTTTGTAAGAAAACGGTAAAAATGTTCTAATATTATTTATTTTTAGAACATAAACAAGTTTAATTAGAGTGGTAATTTATTTTTAGCCTCATAAATACAGGCCGGTGTAGCCTTTTGGAAGTTTGGCGAAAAATAGAAAAGGAAATAAACTCATCAAAAGACCAAGAATTGGAAGAAATTGTAAAAAATCAGAAACCGCCTGTTTTTTTGGAAACCTGTATGGGATAGTTATTATAGATTATATGGGCATGTTTAATTTTTCATAAATATAAATGGAGACTTCTATGAAAGAAATACTTGTTTTTTTGATTTCTTTAACCTTGTTTTGCACCCTTGGTTGCAATTATGACTACGGTAAATACGGAAAGGACAAGAAAGAGACAAACATGGAAAAAACAAAGGAAGGTGAAGCCAATTCCTACTAGTCTTGACTAGGCTTGTTTGGTCGAAAT
Source organism: uncultured Nitrospina sp. (assembly GCA_964471995.1). Lineage (GTDB taxonomy): Bacteria > Nitrospinota > Nitrospinia > Nitrospinales > VA-1 > UBA8687. The sequence goes on from CAYYIR010000201.1 coordinate 2,892, forward strand.
TTCAATGGCAGAATTAAATTATGCGTAAATTCTTTTACATTCCAGTTTTTTTTTCTATCTCTTTATTTCTCCTGACAGGGTTTGCTCTGGCAGGTAAACCTAAAACCTTTGGGCTAAAAATGGGACAATCTTTATACGATATTAAAAATAAAGTTCTGCCAGAAACTAGGGTCTCAAGTGCCCTAGATCCAATTGGCTTGGATGTAAAAGTCGTCCCTCACAAGGATGAGGAAAAGGCACTAGACGTACAAGATATTTCCGCACTGGACCGGGCTGGCTCGTTTTTTAAAGATAAAAATAAGGGAGTTCGAAGCGCCGAAGAAACCGCTAAAGAATTATACAAGGCGATTGAATTGGGAGAGTTAGAAGATGCAAAGCGTTTGCAAATTGGTATCGATGTTAATTTTCAGGATAGAAATGGTATAACCCCACTTTATCTTTCCGTTTTTCACAATCGAACAAAACTAGTTTCCTATTTTTTATTAAACAATGCGGATATAAATTTAGCGGATAATGATGGTCTGTCACCGCTTCATGTCGCAGGTTTAGAAAACTTGCCAAAGATGGTGGGACTACTTCTTGATAACGGTGCTGAAATAAACGCATCCGATAGAGATGGTTATACTCCGTTACACATAGCTATCGATCAAAATAGTTTTAATGCCGCCGATGAACTATTAGCAGCTGGCGCAGAGGTAAACAGTCGAGCAGAATGGGAGCACACTCCCCTTCATACTTCTGTTGCAACGGGCAATATAAAAATGGTTGAAAAAATGATGATTGAAGGTGCACAAATAAATGCAAAAGATA
>CAYYIR010000202.1:0-3686 GCA_964471995.1 uncultured Nitrospina sp.
TAATGCGGTCGATACCGCTTATTCCTTTGCAAGTATTTTCCCAGAATTCTTTTTGGCCAACCCCATTTGGGCTGACAGCTCCTAAACCGGTTACTACGACTCTACGAAACATATATTTTTATCAGCTTTACGATTAAACTTGTATTAATGAGTTATGTTAACATAGCAGGACCAAAACGGACAAGGCTACCCTCAAGCTAGGGATCCAGTAAGTCCGTGCAGCAACAAGTGCTAAAATTAATGCTTCAGGGAGGTTTGATGGATATGTGTATTATCCTGGGCAAGATCAAAAGCTGCTACGAAGCCTTAGAGGCTAACTGTATCAGCATCTAACCATTACTTGCGGCAATTCGCCGCCCAGTCATAAAACAGATTGCTTTCACTTAAACACAAAACAGGGCAGATGATTGTCTCCGGGTTTGACGGCACCTGCCTTAATAGTCAGACCGAAAAGCTTATTACCGAACAGGGTATTGGTGGTCTAATCTTGTTTGAGCGGAATTACGAAAACCCGAAACAACTGAAAAAACTAATAGAAGATTTACAAGCCATTAAACCACAGCACTCGCCTCCTTTATTCATATCAGTCGACCAAGAAGGGGGTCGTGTCTTACGATTAAAAGAACCCTTCACTAAATTTCCTCCAATGTGTTGTCTAGGAAAAGCAAACTCCAATGATTTAGCTTACCGATTCGGATTGGCAATGGGAAAAGAAATGAAAGCTGTGGGTATAAATATGGACTACGCCCCAGTACTGGATGTCCATTCTAATCCCGATAACCCAATCATCGGGCAACGCGCCATAAGCTCCAACCCAGAAAAGGTTGCGCGATTAGGTTGTAAAATAATAGAAGGGTTTAAAGATGCCAGAGTTTTCCCCGTAGGCAAACACTTTCCAGGCCATGGAGACACATCACAAGATTCACATTTGACCCTTCCTCAGGTAGAGAGAAGATCGGAATCATTGGAACAGACTGAATTGATTCCCTTTATCAAAGCATTTCAAGAAGGACTAGAAATTATAATGACTGCGCATGTTGTATATCCTGCTTGGGATGCAAATATTGCAGCCACCTTTTCAGAAACTATTTTAAAAAGTTTGCTACGAAATAAAATGGGTTTTAAAGGATTGGTAATGTCTGATGATCTGGAAATGCAAGCAGTAACACAAACTGCAGAAGAAATCCCTGCTTTAGCTGTCAACGCGGGAGTCGATTTATTTCTTATGTGCCACGATATTTCTAAAGTCACTAAACTACAAGAAAGTTTAATTGAAGGAATCGAAAAGGGGGAAATTTCCCATAAAACAGTGGATTATTCATATAAAAAAATAATAAAAACTAAACAAAAACTAGTTGGGTTTGTAAATGATGAAATAATTCTTGAACCCATTCTTGAAGAAAACTTAAAACTTGCTGAAGAAATGCGATCCTACTTGATTTAATAAACTCTTGAATGAATAAATACTCGGTAAAAGCGAACTTATTAACTCTTGCAAAAAAATGGAGCTTACCTCTCCTAATTTACGTTGCCCTAGTGGGTTATTTTTTATCTTTCTCGAAATATGGTTTTAATATTTGGGACGAAGGGGGATATGCCAATGGAACCCTAAGAACTCTTAATGGCGAAAGAGCACTTATAGATTTTAATCCCAATGGTTACCTCCCCGGTCGTTATTGGTATGGCTTGCTATTTTTCAAAATTTTTGGGGTGGAGATTCAAAGCCTGCGAATTGGTGTCGCTATTCTGACACCGATAATGGTAATAATGGTTTACTCCATCAGTAGAAAAATTATGCCTGCTGGATTCTCTTTTTTAGCGGCTTTATGTATGCTTTCTGCTCCTTCCATGTATTACAACCGTTTTTACCCTTTCTTTGTGGTTTTCGTCCTCTACTTCCTTACAAAAACAATTGAAAAAAGAACTGTGATTTCTCTGGTTGGGCTAACTCTGTCAATTTTTTTGAGTTCATTTTTTAAATTTGAGGTCACACTTTTTTCAATAATTATCAGCATGATTACCCTCGCAATATTATATTTTAATAAATCAATAGAATTTAATATCCACCTCGAAAATATTTTAAATTTTACCTCAAAAAAATTAACCTACTTGTCTGGAGCGGTAATAATGACAATAGGGTTATTTCTAATCTACATAGGCATGCATGGGTATTTTTTGCAGGTTTTCAAAATAGTTGTAGATGCTCATGAAGTTTGGGGAAACCCTTTTCCACAACTATTCCCTTTTTTCAAAATCTATGATCAGTTAGGCTATCACAAAATTTTTGAAAGGGTCCTTTTTTACCTCCCCACTTGGGTTTATTCGTTGTTAATTATAATAGTCATAGTTCGATTTCTTAACAACAAATGTGAATTTACCCTTCTAAATGTGTATCTCCTCGCTATAGCTAGTTTTGGAATTTGTGCTTTTGGACTGGTAATCTGGCGAGCTGGATTTGATAACCTTTTAAGAACTCTTCCTCCTTTTTACATTCTATTTACCTATTTACTTTATATGATTTGGCAAAAAGTAATGCTCTTTCAAAATGCCTCAGAAAACCCCATCCATGTGCAAATTACTCGTATTCCTTTAAGCTTGCTGATCGTTTTTCTTCCATCTCTTTTTTATTATGAAATGAATACTCATCATGGTTTTTATGCAGGCAGTATAGGGGCTAGAGACTGGGCTATTAATAAAAACCTTAAAGCTATGAAACCGGAAACTGCCTTGGTGAAACTGGAAAGAATAGATGTGCGAACTCAACCTGCTGAAGCTAAATGGGTAAGTGAAGTTGTAAATCGAATAAATTTATATTCAAAAAAGGGCGACCCTATTTTAGCACTACCCCTTAACCCTATATTTTATTTTTTGACTGAACGCGTTAATCCCACTCCTTATGAATGGGTATTACCAGGCATGCTAGATAAAGATAAAGAGTTGGAAATGGTTGAAACTTTAAAAGCAAAACTCCCGAGAGTAGTCATTTATGTTGATATTGCAATAGATGGGAAAGAAGAAAGAAGATTAAAAAACTACGCTCCCTATTTATATGAGTTTCTTGTTGATCATTACAGTTTCCAGGAGATGATCGGCCTTTTTCAAATTCTCCTTCCAAAGCACTAATACATACGTTTATCCACAAATTGACTGCTTTGATCATTTAACGATTGGCTGTTGAAATTTGTAACTTTGAAATGATTGATTTATTTTTCTCCAATAACAACAGGGTCCTGCATTTTTAATTTATATAAATTATAATAAAGGTTTTTGTTGTTCATCAGTTCTTCGTGTTGGCCTGTTTCGACAATCCTACCTTTTTCCAGCACAATAATTTGATCTGCTTTGTGGATGGTACTTAGACGATGAGCCACAATAAATGTGGTCCGATTTTTCATCAGTTTTTCAATAGCATCCTGTATCAAAGCTTCTGAACGATTGTCCAAAGAAGATGTGGCTTCATCCAATACCAGAATTTTTGGATCCTTCAAAATAGCTCTCGCTATAGCTATCCTTTGCCTTTCACCTCCGGAAAGTTTTGTACCTTTTTCCCCTACTATGGTTTCATAACCTTTTTCAAGATTTATAATAAAATCATGGGCATTGGCTTTTTGAGCAGCCTCTTCAAGTTCTTTTTCAGTTGCATCCAGTTTTCCATATAAAATATTTTCTTTTACCGTTCCACCAAA
>CAYYIR010000203.1:0-3636 GCA_964471995.1 uncultured Nitrospina sp.
GATATGGATGAGAAGTATGATGAGGCATTGGCTATTGTCGCGAAAGACAGGCAGGCTTCTATCTCATATATCCAACGTCGATTAAGGATAGGATACAATAGGGCGGCACGAATTATAGAAACCATGGAGCGAGAAGGAGTGGTAGGTCCATCTGATGGAGTTAGACCTCGCGAAGTCTATGTCAGCCCGATCGAAATTGAATAGCGCCGGTTTAAGGATAGGTGTGTTAGCAGTTTTAACCCTTCTGATGTTTTACCATTTTACCTGCCGTAGTAAAGCCAATCTATTTTTATGTATTCCAAATAAGTTTCGTTAGTTCCCGCCCTATGCAAGAAGAACCTTCGTCCAAAGATAAACTTTTATTTTTATTTATGGGTGCCAGTAACCTCGCCCGGGGTTACTCTCTGCTCACCCGCTATCTTTCTAGATGCCTGGGAGTCCAAAACATAGAGTTCCTAAATGCGTTAGGACCAGGACGTGGATTTTGTGCAAAAGGTGGAATGTTTAATTTTATTTATCCACCTATTCAAGACTGTCAGGTTATAGAAGCAGTTGATAAAAAAACAAAAAATCCACGAGTAGTTTTGATTACAGATCTTGGCAATGACCTTATGTATGGAGTAACTCCCGATGCGCTCATCGAATGTTTGGACACGCTAATAGATCGAATGTTGAAATGGAATGCAGACATATTTCTAACCTCGATTCATATAAATATGAAAAAAGATATTAGCCGAAGAACATTTTATATTTTAAGATTTATATTCTACCCAAACAGTAAAATAAATTATGAAGAAACAGATTCGTTCATTATACAAGTGAATGAGTATTTAGAGGAGAAAACACGTAAAAATCAAAAAGTGCATTTAATTACAGGAATGGAATCATATACGGGTTCAGATAAAATTCATTATAGTTTGTTAAAAATGCATAAGGCTTGGTCAAAAGTAACTGATGAAATTTTTTGGACTTTGAATGTTCCTGTAACAAAAAAGCTAGGATTAAGCGATGGGGTTACATCCGTTCTTGCGAATCTTAAGCGTTTAGTTTTCTGCGATATGCTTGGGTGGAATAAAAAAAGCCGAGATTTTTTTTAATAAGGAGTATTCCTCTGTATGGTATCTAAATTTTTAAAAAGTAATTTGTGAAAATCAAGGTCCAATAAAATTATGGGATATGTTTTAGCTACCTTACGTTTGTTTGCTTATATAGGTATCTTTATCATTTTCGTCTTGATAGGACTTACAGTCCACATTTTATTCTTCTTATCCGAATCAAAACGTTTCAATTGGATCTCATTTTTTACTCACTATTGGGCGAAAACAACTTGCTGGATACTCAACTTCCGGTTTGAAATTCATGGAGAAAAAAGTCACAGACCAGGGTCATTGATTGTCGCAAATCATGTGGGCACTCCAGACGTATTTATTTTGGGTGCGTTTACCAAGGGATTTTTCGTTTCAAAGGCAGAAATTTTAGATTGGCCTTTTTTTAATTTTTTGGCATGGTTGGGAATGACCATATTTGCGGATAGGAAAAATAAGAGTCAGGTAAGATCCATTATAAAGAAAATGGAAACAAGGTTGAATTCTAATTGTTCAGTGATATTATTTCCGGAAGCTCAGGCAACAGATGGAACGGATGTGATTCCCTTCAAATCAGCAATATTTGAATCGGCGGTTCGCGCTCAAGCCCCTGTGATTCCGGTGACTGTAAAATACCATGATGGCAATCAACCGACAATCGCATATTATGGAGACTCTTTTTTCAAACATATGTTAACGTTACTGAAAACCCCCAGACTTCGTGCAACGATTTTTGTCTTACCGGAAATCGCAGCAGGACTTGATCGAAGCCAATTGGCAAGAGCCAGTTATAATGCGGTGCGTAATTGTCACCGAGATATTATTTGATAAATCAAGAAAATGTTTTTGTCATAGACTTTAAGAATAAAATAATAGACCATTATAAAATCTAGATAACTTAAATTTTTAAAGGCATTAAAATGATCCATTCTTTTAAAGGTACTAAACCCGAGATAGACGCATCAGCCCTGGTAGTGGATAGCGCGCAGATCATCGGCGATGTGAAAATAGGTGAAGAGAGCAGTGTTTGGTTTAATGCTGTCATTCGGGGCGACGTCAATTATATTCGTATTGGAAAGCGAACAAATATTCAGGATGGTTGCGTTTTACATGTTGCACGTAAAACTTTGCCTTTGGAAATTGGCGATGAGGTAACTGTGGGTCATAATGTTACCTTACATGCCTGCACTATTGGCTCGCAATGTCTTATTGGTATGGGTGCGACGGTGATGGACGGATCTGAAATAGGCGAACAGTCGATCGTTGGAGCCGGTTCATTAGTTACACCCAATACAAAAATTCCACCCAAAAGTCTAGTCCTTGGTTCTCCTGCAAAAGTGAAGCGGGAATTGAAAGAGGAAGAGATACGTGGAATTCGCGAGTCCGCTGCTAATTACGTAGGTGATATTGAGACGTATCTGGATTAACGGATGAATAAATTCGTAAAAGACCCGGTACCGATTGCTGTGATTGGTGGCAGTGGTGCTTATCATCTTCTTGCCGAGCAGTCATTGGGCGAAGAAAAAAAATGCGAAAATATCGATACTCCCTATGGAAAGAGCGCCCCCATCCATCAATTCAATTTAAATGATTTCGAATTTCTTTTTCTTTCCCGACACGGTGAAACAGATTATTCGCTGACAGCACCGTTTGTCAATTACCGAGCGAATATTCATGCCTTAAAAGAATGTGGTGTTCAAAGGATCATCGCCTGGTCGGGACCGGGAATTATTAATACAGCCTACAAGCCAGGTGATTTTGCGGTACCGCACGATATCATTGATGAAACGCGAAACCGCCCGACAACTTTTTTTGATAACATGGGAGTGGGGTTCATTCGGCAAAGCCATCCTTTTTGTCCGCAAATTTCAGAAATTTTACATGATGTTCTACATGAGAGCTCGCTTCCACATCATGAGAAAGCGGTATATGCCTGTACTGAGGGTCCGCGATTGGAAACTCCTGCCGAAATAAGAAAGCTGCGTATTCTTGGTGCCGATTTGGTCGGAATGACATTGGCGCCGGAAGCATTTTTAGCTCGTGAAAAGGAAATTTGTTATTCCCCATTTTGTTACCTTACCAATTATGCCGAAGGAGTTAAAACCAGAAAATTTAAAAAGGGAGAGTTGTTTGAGGGCATGCAGACAGAAGAAGAGAAAAAAAAAGTTGATGTTTCCGTACAAAAATTCCCACAACTTATTCGTGCTATGTTTGAAAATTTAAGACGGGAAAAAAGAACCTGTGATTGCAGTGAAGCCCTGCGCCGATATAAAAATAAGGGTTTCTTGCCACCGACCTAACCGCCGAAGGCAAACCTAATCTCCTGTAGGACTCTTAAGGAAGATTAGTCGGGCCAAGCTTCGAATCCACCGGTCATCGAATAAACTTCTTTGAATCCTTGTTGGGAAAGATATTCTGCAGCACCGCGACTAGATATGCCGTGATAGCAGCAGACTACTAAGGGGGTTTCTTTATCCGTTTTTTCAATGTATTCCTTAACATTCTGATCGTTGAGAGAAACGGCATTTGGAATATGGCCTGAAGCATAAGA
>CAYYIR010000204.1:0-3586 GCA_964471995.1 uncultured Nitrospina sp.
GTGAAATTTCAATGCGTTTTGGTTTCCAAGGCAGAAGTCATGTCATTTCGAATGGCTGTTCCAGTTCCACAGATGCACTAGGTTATGCTTTCAATACTATTCGCTACGGTCAGGAGGACTGGTTTGTGAGTGGTGGTGTAGAGTCTTGTGTTACTCCGGCAATGATGCAGGGTTTTGAAAGAATGAAAGTCAACCCGATGAACTATAACGATGACCCATCCCGTGGTTCGCGCCCCTTCAATCGGGATCGTGAAGGATTTGTGCTGGCCGAAGGTTGCTGGATGATTATTCTTGAGGAATTAGAACATGCAAAAAAAAGAGGTGCTGATATTGTAGCAGAGTTAGTCGGTTATGGGACCACCTGTGATGCCTATCACCGGGTAGCAATTATGCCCGACGGAAAACAATCTGCAAGAGCTTTAAAACTTGCAATGAAAGATGCACAAATCAACGCAGAAGAAGTGGATTACATCAATTTTCATGGCACTTCGACATTGATAAACGATAAAGTTGAAACAATGGCAGTAAAAAGCACTTTTAATGGAAATGCATTAAAAATCCCATCCAGTTCTACTAAATCTATGGTTGGGCATCCGCAGGGTGCCTCAGGGGCTCTTGGAGTTATGATCTCTGCGCTATCATTGAAAAATGGGTTTATGACTCCGACAATAAATATGGAGAACCCAGATCCGGAATGCGATATGGATTATATTTCCAATTTTGGACGAGAAAGAAGAATAAATGTTGCTATAAGTAATTGCATATCTTTCGGTTCAAAAAACTCTGCCATCGTTCTAAAAAGATTCGAATAATCGATTGAATATGAAAAACTCCAATTAGATGAGTAGAAATCGGCCACCAAGCTAGGTAATAAATATTTTGACTTACCGATAAGGCATATTATTTCCTTCCAATTGCCTGATGATATCTGCTTCTATTGTGTTTTCACTATGAACAAACTCCTCAAGCTCCTTAGGGCTTTTAAATTCAAAAACTTTAGGTTCTTTTTGTCCGCAAATTTCTTCATCTTGTTCAACGGTGAGCAAGTTTTTTTCCAACGAACGGATTACGAACTTTTTACGGGTTTTTAATTTAGAAAAAATTTCCTGATAAATAGGTTCAAGATTTAATGCCATATGAATTCTCCGGCCTCAAGAATAAATAAGAAATATATTTAAAAGTTAATAGTAGCTCCACAAAATTCTAAAATCAAATATTTTGATTTTAGAATTTAAACCGTGCCTTAAACTTAACACAAGAAAAGTTTTATGATAGTCTAGTCATGATTTTTTAAAAGGCCCCCTTGACCCTTTTTCCCATGTGGTCTTGAACTCTTCAACTTTAATAGCCATCCTGAAAAATGAAGAAAAAAATTACACTTAACAAATTGACAGAAGAAATAATTCGTGAATCCAAAGATCCTTTTACGGTCAATGATTTTGCAAAAAGCCTGGAGAATCGTTGGCAAAAACAAATTTCTGAATCTTATTTAAAAAAGGTGAAAAGAATTCTGCTTAATCACCATTATTTGATTGGAGTGAAAGAGGATGATTTTATTCCTTGCCGTACCGTTATAGAAAAAATTAAACATGTCTCCCTTTTTTTTCAATTAGGGGCTTGGGAGTTGAAGCAGGAAATACTTATTCCTGGGCATCGCCTCATACCATTTCTTTTATCAGATCAAACGGAGCAAGATATAATATTCCTTGATCCCGATAAAAATGAAATAAAAAAGATGAAACAGACATTTTTTATTCAAGATGTGGCTTCTTTTTATCAATATTGTGGCAATTTTCCAGAAGAAATTAAAATTAATGAAAAAGTTCCAGGAAAAAGTTGCATGACTGTCACAGTGCTGGATATGAATGATTGTTATACAAATTTCAGAAGCAAACCCGGGGACGGGCTTTTGGTTGACTTGTTAGATTACGATAAAGGTGTTTATCAGTTAAGGCCTTATTCATCAAAACAATTGCGATCTGATCGATTACGTCGCCGTTCGCTTAATCTTGCTCTTGCAACCCAGATGCACTCACTATCTCAAGATAAAAAGTTTTGTGCAGAGGGTCTTGAAAAGCAATTATTGAGAGTTCTGTTTGCACTTGACGAAAATATTTTAAAAGATATCAATGTTTTTTCTGTGACAGATTTTCTTGAATCTCTGGAAGAGTGGACAGTCGTCGGTTGTGAAACCGGTGGTGTTCAAATGGTGCCGGTTTGGAAATCCGATTCGGGGTCTTTCACCCGCAGCAACTTGAGACGTCCCATCAAAGGTAAACTTGGAACTCTGAATGAAATTTTTCACGATCTAGAGCTTTCATTTGATGCTCTGGAATTCAAGTCCATTCTTTATACCGTGATGTCATCAGACAAATATAAGCTTGAAACTGTCTTTTTCCTTTTATTTGGGGGGCAAGGAGAATTATTCAAGGACAAAAAACAACACGAAGTTTTTTATGGGAATTTGAGGGAACTGTTGTTTAAAATTTGTGAAGAATTGAAGACCAAAGAGTCTGCTCTTATGAGTGGATTGCGGGAGCAGTGTGTGGATATCAAAATGAGTCTGATTGGTATAATGAGGTTTTTGGAAGATCAAGACGTGGGACTTGAAGATTTGCCAGCGGAAATACTAAACCAGATAATTGAACTCGACCAGTTTTGTAATAGTGCGCTCAGTCGTTTTGCAATCAGGGATGAGCCACCCGATCTTATTTTCATTCGTGACTTAAGAGTGACTCTCAAGATCACGATTCCTCAACTTGCAATGCTTGAAGAAGAGATCTATTCCCATATTGCAATTTATTGAATTAACCCGCTCAGGCTGTGTCCTGATGTTTTTTCGATATTGACTTGAACGATGTCACCAGGCTGAAACTTTTTTTCATCCCCTTTTAGGTCTACTCTCCAGTACTGAGGATTCCTGCCTTTAAAAGAATAGCCAGGTTTGGATGAGCCACCCTCGATAAGTACTTCTACGGTTTTTCCTTTATAACTTTGCACCTGTTTTTCGGTCAGTCTATTTTGGAGTTTGATAATTTCTTGTAGCCGTTTGCTTTTGGTCTCTAAAGGAACCGAATCTTCAAATTCACTGGCTGGTGTTCCAGGTCTTGGACTGTATGAAAACATAAAACTGCTGCTATAGCCAATCCGTTCCATAACTTTTAAAGTATCCCGAAATTGGGCGTCAGTTTCACCGGGAAACCCTACAATAATATCAGTTGTAAGAGATATATCAGGCACTTCAGATTTTAATTCATCAATCAATTCTTGGTACTCTGCGACGGTATGGTCCCGACGCATTAATTTTAAGATTTCATTATTTCCACTTTGAATCGGAAGATGTAGATGATTAACAAGTATATTTAAATCACGATATGCACGAATTGTTTCCCGAGTAAAATCATTAGGGTGACTTGTGGTAAACCGCAACCTTTCCAATCCAGGTATTGCGGCAATATTGTATAAGAGTTCATGAAAAGGTATTGGATTTTGAAGACCACGCTTGCCATAAGAATTTACATTTTGCCCAAGAAGAATAATTTCTTTTGCACCATGATTAATAAGATGCCGTATTTCCTGATAAAGT